>NZ_JBQKUM010000008.1:0-87265 GCF_054968605.1 Pseudoalteromonas sp. G5_S1_14_S5
ACTAGAAAGGAGGTGCGTCCATCACATCAAAGCCTATATTATATTTGGCAGAAAGCTGATAAGTTTATTTTTCACAGATAGTTAGGTGTGCGCCTTTTAACTGATCCAATGAGATAAACGTTGATGCGCACGAATAAAATGTTACAAGGAGATAAGATTAAATGAAGAAAGTATTTATAGGTTTATTTTTCATGTTAATGAGTGTTTCCGCATATGCGGGTGGCTACTCTGACTGGGCTGTACCAACTAATGTGGAGTTAGTCAGTGGAGGCGTGTTAATTTCTGGTGCTTTCGGTGATCCAAATAAATGCGGTAAACCAAACTATATATACGTAAGTGAAAGTGATAGCCGATATGACTCTGTATTGTCAATGGCCCTTGCAGCTTTGATGGGGAATAGGGAAATGCAATTTTACTCGAATACCTGTACCTCAGTTTACTTTCATTGGTCTGGAGATGTAATCAACGAGAATCGAAGTGATCAAGCTGTATATATCAGATAACCTTACAATCGGGTAGCCGGAGGTATCTAACCTCCAGCTCCCATACCGCCCTGCATGTGGCTCCGCACAGGGCGGTTCATTTAGACACCTAACCTTTTATTTGGCTAGGAAAATGAACTGCGATCCATCCATCTCTTAGTGAATACAATCCCGCTCTGTTCAGATATTCGTTACTCAGCGCTTGCTGTATTCCCGATGTTTTCGAGCTACGCCAAGGATCTTTACTTGTGACTCCACGAGCAACGGCTGTTTCGCCTTGTCACTTAAAATAAGGATGGCATGAGACAGAGCAAGGGAGTTAAAAGGAACATACGTTTTTAAAATATTGTTCATTTGTATGTGCCCCACGAACCCACGGGGCTATTATCTTGCTAATGTTTGAAGTTCCAAGGTAGGAGTACATCGATATCTGACTTAGCTTTCGCTAACTCCCGCATGCACTTAATCATGTAGTTGTAGAGGATGAGTCCATTGGCTTTCGCTGTCTCGACTATGCTATAAAGCACCGCACTCGCATCAGCGCCATTTGCTGTGTTCGAGAAGAGCCAGTTCTTCCTGCCAATGACCAGCGGTTTAATTGCCCGCTCAGCACGATTATTGTCTATCGATAAGTGACCGTCATCGATATAACGGATAATTTTCGGCTATTGACCGAGTGTATTTTATCGCCTCACCTAGCGGGCTAGACTCTATCACTCGTTGAGACGCCATCCACCCGTATAACTCATCCAGTATCGGTTTGACATGCAGTTGACGCTCTGTTTTTCTTTTTTCAGCAGACTTAACTTTTAAGGTTCATCGCGGCTTTCCCCGGACAGCCGCGATGAACCAAGATAAAGCCTCTGTTTTTATGCCGCATTCACGGCACTTAATCCTTCGAGTTTGCAGGGAAAGTTCAACAGGAACACCGAGCAACATGGCTTCTTTTACATGACGCCATTGATACTCATGGATAGCCTGGGCCTCGAGACCACAAGAGCATTTCGCCTCAGAGTTAGGTTTAAGAGTTAGGGTAATAAGTGAGGCTGTCTGGTGAGACTTTACTATTTTAAAGCCTTCCCAGAATGAAGATAGGAAAGTATGATTCGGCATGAAAACGGTAGTTTGTGTATGATTTTTGTTTGGCGACTAAACCATATCACTTACTACCGTTTTTGTTTTTAGTTCCCGTTAATCCGCGATGACCCAATTTTTAGTGAGATAGACGCACGATTCTTCTATATTCGCTTCCGTTAGTGCCCCAAGGTTCACAGTTACCTACATCGCTATACGAGATAGTCACTGCTTTATTTGCAGACTTTGCGGCCAACAACATAGAGTACATCCGGCTACGTGCTTCTGAATCCATTGCACTACTAATTGCAAATTCACTGTCGTTAGAACACCCATTTATGCGTTGCCCGTTATTTGACAAAGTAACGAGAATAGTGTTTAAGTGTGCGTAAGTCATAATCTTAGTGACATTACCAGTGGTGTTTAGCCAAGCGGCATAACTGTTGTTGCTAGCAAACGTCACTAACACAAATAAAACTAATCTAACCATCATATAAATAATCCTTGTTCTTTTCTCAACGTCCACATTAACTGCTTAAAAACTAGTAATTTACATATCGAATGAATACGTTTTTCTAGTTACAAAATTGGTTGCAAAGAAGTGGACCCCAATAGTTGGACACATAAGCTAATATCTTAAGTATTTGATCCAGCTCATACAGCGTATCTCTGCCTAACAAAGTAGGCTTCCTCAACCACACCAATTCCTTCGATAATACATCGAAATAATCATTTTGCATAACATTTACATAAACCTGACATTTGGGCAGGTGGGGCTGTGAATTTGGCTATTTTTTGTGTATCTTAAGCACCTTGTGCATTAGCAAGGCTGATTCCTTGTGAGTTCAGTATTTGATTTGTTTATAAATTAAGGAGTGCATCATGAGAAAGACGCTTATTACTTTTACGCTGTTAGCAAGCTTTAACGCTTTTGCCCTGGAACAGTTTCTTGGAAAAGTTACGACTTTAGAGCCCTCTTATTTGCCCGGTTTAGTTGTGTTTGCGTTGGACAATGGTAATGCGACATGCCCTGCAGGAACTTGGCTGAAATGGGAGAAGACGGAAGAGAACAATAAAATTGTATATTCGACATTAATGGCAGCATTAGCCAGTGGAAAGAGGGTTCGATTTCACATGAACGACAATGATACAGAGTGTAAAGGGCAACATATACACATCGTGAGTGAATAGGTCAGTTGTCATTGTTTAAATTGAATGACAGAAAGAGTTCAGCAAGGAGTTAAGATGTTTAGCCTCTCCAATGCCCTAAAACTGGGGCTGTTGTTACTTGTATTGTTAATCGGTTCCTTTTTAACCTTCTTAAAGCCGTTGCCGTTATTTACCCAAAATACAAGTAGTGAGCCATCATCAAACATAGTGAATGAACCTGAACCATTAATCTTGAGTGCCGACGCGGAGTTTCCAACTCCCGTGATTCAGCTCCAGCAGACCCTTGCCCATGGTTTAGTCGAAGCTGTAAAAGTGGATTTTCCTCTATTAAATGGCGAGCTTTCCGAGTTCTCACAACACAACATTAGTGAGGAATACCCCTCACCACCGGAGTTAGAAAATTTAAAGCAACGTTTGAGCAATCTTCAATCACTCCGTCAATAAAAGATTACCGATTCAATCGCGCCTGAGTACCATGATTGAGGCGCTGATATTCCAAATTCAGAATGAAAACAGTAGTGGTCAATATGAAATCAATCCGTTTCACACACTCCTTTGCACTTTTTTCTGCCACGTTGCTTTTGGCATTCGTTTCTCAGCCGGCGTTGTCGTTAACCACTGGGGCAGGAAAAAGCATCGAGCTCTCTGGTGACTTTTCAGTCTCGGGTGGTCAAGCGACTTATACGCTACCTATATCCGTATCTCCTGGACGTGCTGGTCACCAACCCGAATTAAGCCTTGAATACCGCAGTGACTCACCTAATGGCATGTTAGGCATGGGTTGGAGCTTGGGTGGCCTTTCATCGGTTTATCGTTGTGGGAAAAACCTCAATAAAGATGGGAGATGGGGAGGTGTTCGATTTAAAAGTGACGATCGCTACTGTTTGGATGGCAAACGACTTATCGCAATATCGGGTAAAGATGGGGAAAACTTAACGGAGTACCGTGTCGAGCATAATGGCTATGACAAAATTGTGTCTTTTGGCCGTGCGGGCATTGGGCCGGTGAGTTTTAAAGTGTGGCGAAAAGATGGGTCCGTTTATCAGTATGGTACAACGGACAGCTCTCGTGTTGAGTTGCCAACACGTGTTGAGGTTTATAAGTGGGCACTGAGTAAAATCACCGATGCAAGCAAAGCCAACCATATCGATTTTACTTACGCAGAAGATAACAAAGCGGGCAAACATAAATTATCGACCATCACTTATGTAGGCGGTAAGGTCAAGTTGGGTTATGAGGCTCGTCCAGACCGTACTGCCAAATATCTAGGTGGCCAATTACTGAATCGAACCGAGCGTTTGAAGCAGATAGATACCTTTGATAGCCGTGGAAACAAAATCGGCCGCTATAACCTATCCTACAGGGTGTCTAATTCCACATCTCGAAGCCTGCTGGCTCAAGTTGATTACTGCGCTTCTGGTCAATGTTCTACGGCGCTTCATTTTAGGTGGAATGGAGGCAAAATGGCTATCAGACCTCACGATAGAAAATATCGGCCTTCTGCCTTTTCTAGCAGCTCCCCACAGAGAACATCATCCCTTTTGGACTTTGCAGAAGTCGACTTTTTTGATAGCAATCGAGACGGGCATTTTGAACCTTATGGGTTCACTGAAAAACCAAGCTCTCCTGTCTGTAGTAGAAGCAAGCCTTCAGTTAACTCTGGTATGGCTAAAGGACCTAAAGGAGAAAGTTACTCTTATATCGGTACTTATGCGCTCTCGGGTACTTTAGATAATCCTGTATTGAACACAGAACAGTTTCGTTATGTTAAAGGTGAGAAGTGTGGTGAGTATGGTCCGCCAGACCGTGAGCGCTCTATGTACAATTATTATCTGCAAAGTAGACCGTTGGGCACCTATTCACCAAGTAACAATGGTACGCTGAGAACCTATTCAAGAGCCTCAGACCTTGGCGGTTGGGTAAGCGTAGCTGGAGATAATTCCGTTGATCTTGCTTATAAGTCAGCAGCTGACCTGAATGGTGATGGCAAACAAACGTTGTTCATTAACCCAAAGGATTTTTCTCTTCCGATAGCGGGGGTGGGTGATATTGATAACGATGGAAAAGATGATTACTACTCGGAAAATGATTCTAAGGTCCTTGTTTATTTATCCAGTCGGTCTTATAACGAGTTAGTGATAGTCGGGGATATTGCTTTTCACAGTGTAAGCAACTCTGTTTTGACTGACTTAAATAACGATGGTTATTTAGATCTCGTTGTAAACTCTGGCGCTGGAGGCTTTGACGAATCAATTAGTGCCTACCTATTCGATGGCCAGCGCTTTATCAAGACGTTCTCGACGGGAGAAGTTCATGGTGAAAAGTATCAAGGCTTAATTAAGGCTATTGATTATAACTCCGACGGGTACCCAGAGATCTACCTCAATGGGCGCTTTTACAAAAACCATTTTGGGCAGATTGATTTAGAGACAACTATCGGCCCAAAAATAGAGAATATCGTCAAGTCAGGGGATTACAACTCTGATGGAGTTCTTGATTTTGTTAAAAAAGGTGATGACGATAAGCTGTACCTGCTCAAGTCGACCTCCTACCCAACCGACAAGATTTCGATAATTGAAGAGTTAGCTAATGAGTATCATGTTGGTTATTCAGTGGCGGCAAATGCCTCACTTCACAAGCAGAAACCCTACTATCGCTTCCCCTTTGTTAACTCAACACCACGTTCATACTTGGTATCAAAGGTTATTCAAAAGCCAAAAGGATACGGAGCTACTTCTTTCACCTATCAATATGAAGGCGCTAAGTCGCACTATTTAGGGGGGGGGTTCCTTGGGTTTGAAAAAATTATCAAAACAGAGTTTGCCGATGTAACGACCAGAACAGAAAGCGTATTTGAGCAGTTGGATCTGGCAAAAGTCGGCAAGCTTAAACGGGTTTCTGTATTCAAAAATGACAAAAAAGTGTCAGAGGCATCTTACAATTACAAAAAGTTAACTCAACAAGGCTATGGGGCGAAGTATTACCAAGTTTATGCCGATCAAGTGGTGAAAAAAACGTACGACTTGAAGAGCAGCGTGATCCAGCGACAGGAAGAAATCAAACGCACGCTCGATGGCTTTGGTAATGTTGTGAATGAAACCTCTGTGATTTCCAGTGGTGTTAAAGGCGCTGGCTCTTTTACGAGCAGCCGCAAGCTTGACTACCTCTCAAACGGCGTGACCAACGATTATGTGTACGATGTTACGAAGGTGAGCAATGTCAACAACATCAAGGCTTTGCTTAGCTCTTTCAAAGCAGGGTTAGGGCGCTACTGCGCTGCTAACGGGGATGTGTATTTTAAAGCGAATGACAACGTGGTGCTAATCCACGGTGAAATTGATATCCCAATAGTTCTGCAGCGTTACAATACTTATTTTAAATACCGAGTTTCTGGCGAAGTTAAAAAAGGTTCAAGTGGTTTAAAGGTTTATTCTGGGGAGCTATCGAAAGTGTCGGCAGCCACCTTTAATGCCGCTAAGCCCAAGGCATGTGGATCCGTCAGCACCAAGGATTTTGATGGCGATGGCAACCTCGAACTCACCTCGTCAAACCTCAATCATGGTCAATTTATTCACGATGCAGGCGACAATTTTTGGAAAGTCGGCGCCGTGGCCTCTTCAACCTCAACGCTGACGGACAATACGACTCGTCTCAAGCGAACCACTCACAATGTGTTTCATTACACGGGCCGTGGTTTCCTAGGTTCAACAACCACAACCAGCTCAGATTATGAATCCACGGCGGATATTGAAACGGGTGGCAAATCCATCACCAATCGTTACCGTTATGATCAGTGGGGGAATGTCATTGAACAAAGCGTTGAGGGAACGGACTTAGCTGCTCGCACGTCAACGACTCAATATGACCCTCAAGGGTTATACGTGACTTCGACAGCGAATGCACTAGGGCATCGTTCTTCGACTCAGTTTAATGCGCAAGGCTTGTTGGAAACAGCGGTCAGTGCTTTGAAAGGCCGCACTAGCAGCTTTGAGTATGATGCTTTTGGTCGTGTGACCAGTGAAAGCTTGCCAGGCGAGGGCAATGTTAATGAGACACAATACCGACTTGGCGCACAATGTGGCGAGCATACCACTTCAACGACTGTCAGCTGTATAACAACGAAACCGGCCTCTGGAGGGCAGGTCACCACCTTCTTCGACTATGCTGGTCGAGAAGTACGTAAACTGCACACTGGTTTTAGCGGCCAGCTGGTTGTCGTGGATACGCGTTGGGACCGTAATGGGCGTAAAGTCAGCGTGACTCGCCCGCAGTTTGTGGGTAATAAAACGGCAGCACCCGTGGTGACGTTTGTTTATGACGAACTGAATCGCGAAATCACAAAGCGCGAGCCTGCAAGTAATGGCGGCATCGCAACCTTTGTCACGCGCTATCAAGGGTACAAAACCAGTGTTACTGATGCGCGCGGTTATGAGCACAGTACGCACACCAATGTGATGGGCCACATTCTGCGTAAAGAGGAGCCACATGACGCGTATCAAACCTATCAGTATTACCCCGATGGTAAGCTCAGAGCGAGCACCGATTCCGCTGGCAATCGTACTCAGGTGCGTTATGACAATTTGGGGCATCGAAGCTACCTCGATGATCCAGATATGGGCAAGTGGTCATACATTTATAATGCGGCCGGTGAGCTGATTGAAAAGCGCGATGCAAAAGGCACGCTCACTACCATTCAATACGACCGCTTGGGCCGGAAAACGAAGCAAACGGAAAACGGGAAGGTATCGACTTGGCGCTACGATGAGCGCGGTGCGCTTGGCACCCTATCTGGCTTTGCCGGTAATGGCAGCGAGACCAACTACTATTACAACGCGGCGGGTTTAACCGAAGAGGTGGCCGTTAAAGTCAACAAAGAAAAGTTCAGCACATACTATTTCTACGACAGTTTTGAAAGAGTGGCGCGTGAAGTTCGTCCCAATGGCGTCGACACTACGTTAGCGGGCGCAGCCAAACAGCTAAACAAGAAAAACAGCGAAGACAAGCTAGCGGTTGAGTACGTGTACAACCCGCATGGTTATGTCTCGGCGGTGCGCAGCCCGAAAACCTATGCTGATAAAGCGTTCACCAGTGCGAGCTTCCGAGAAGATATCAAGCAGTTGCTGGATGAAGCGATAGCACAAGCGCAAGTGTACTTGAATAAAGCAGAGCGTTACTCAATTCAAGAACATTTCTTTGCGAACAAAGCCGCGGAGTACAATCGCAAAACGGTGAATGTTCATAACCTGGATCGCTCCTCACAGGCGTTGCTCGGCAATGGATACCGTTATAAACAATGGTGTAACGCACAAGGTGAATGTTATTTGCGCCCAGCAACTTGGGTACTGTTGCATGATGATGTGGCTATCCCGCTAGACATTACGTTAGAGGGCGCCATCTATCGCTTATCGACCTCACTGGCGAAAAGCTCAAAGAAAGGGACTCGAAACTATAACGCCAGCGTGCACCGAGTGTCACAGGCTGAGTTCGCATCGCAAACACTTAAGTCTGCGCATGATTTCATTTTGACCGACTACGACAGTAATGGTCAGAAAGATCTCATGAGCAATAAAGACCTGTACATTGCAAAGGCCGATAGTGCCACCACCAACGAGTTATTGTTTGCCGCAGATGACCTCTCTCAGGCAGCCAGTATCGCGGGTTCGCGTTACAAGTTCTACACCGACTTGGCGAGCCAACTGATCTCGTTGTCTGAAAAAGTCGCTGAATTGAGCGGCTTGTATTGCGAATTCGCCAATCAGTTAGGTGGGAATCACCTAGCCGCGAATCAACGCCGTAGCTGTGAGAACACACAGCAGTCGAGCCAAGCCGATCACCTCAACTTGATCTTGACTCAATCTCAATTGGCGGAATCGATAGGGAACCCGGCCTACATCTATTATTGGCAGCGCCGTGAAACGGATGCGTACGATCACACCTTGTCGGAAACGTTAGGGAATGGGCTAGTCAACACGTATAGCCACAATGCGCGAACGGGCAGGCCGAACTACATTGCGACGCACAAAGCGAGCCAGTTGTTTGATACCCGTTTGTCAGGGAGCACCCGTAAAGGGCGCAACGTGCGTTTGATTCATTACCGTTATGATAATCACAACAACGTGACGTATCGCTATGATGAAAAGCTGGGCATCACCGACACGTGGGAATACGATGGCCTCGATCGAGTCACCGAAAACCGTATTGCATTAACGGACAAAGCGCAGCATGGCTTGAATAATCCGGACTTAGCCGGCCCATTTAGCTATCAATATGACAAGCTTGGCAACCTAGAGTTTAAGACCGGTGTTGGTGACTACGAATACAGTAACCAACACGCTGGCCCACACGCGGTGACCAAAGCCAATGGTCTTAATTACCAGTATGATGCAAACGGCAACATGCTGCGTGCTTGGGCGGCAGGGGCGAAAGGTTCGGAGCGGGAATTGGAGTGGTCTGATTTCAACAAGCCAACTAAGATCACGCGGAACGGGAAAACGGTGGAGTTTTTCTACGATGCCAACCACAATCGCTATCTGAAGAAGAACAGTGACGGTGTTGAAACTTTCTACTTCGGTAAGAGTTATGAACGCGTGACCGATACAGCAACAGGCATCGTGCAGCACAAGCACTTTATCTATGCTGATGGCAAGTTAATCGCGCTCAATACTCAAACGGATGATGGTAAGCAAGCGCTGAAAGATAAGCAAACACGCTACCTTCACTATGATGCCCTCAACTCGGTCGATATGATCACCGATGGCTACGGCACAGTGGTCGAGCGCCGCAGTTACGACACGTGGGGTAAGCAGCGTAAAGTCGCATGGCGTGAAGATGGCCCGTTGGATGTCGTGCAACAAGCGATCACCAACCGCGGTTACACCGGCCACGAAGAGATTGTGGAGGTGGGCTTAGTGCATATGAATGGCCGGGTTTACGATCAGGAATTGGGTCGATTCATTAGCCCAGATCCAATTATCCAAGCGCCATATGTGACGAATAGCTTCAACCGTTATTCGTATGTGTGGAATAATCCTTTAAAATATGTCGATCCGACTGGTTTTTGGAGCGTCGAAGAAACTGATGTTGACACTGGCCATAGATCTACTGTAGATATGCCTGACGATATTGGCCCTTCTCAAACAGTTAATAATGGAAGTGATGACAAAGAACATGATGGTTCACATGGGTCGGATGACAAAGAACATGATAGTTCACATGGGTCGGATGACTCATATGAAAATAGAATTCCCGAATTAAAATTTGTTGGGCGTTGGAGTGAAATAACTGTAGTATCTTCTTACATACATTTTGAGCCTCTTTCTCTGGGACCATTTACACTTAGTTATGCATATCCCACATATACTGACTGGACATTGGCTAATGGAATGGGGTTACCTGGCAATGCACCGATGGCAGGTAAGAGTATTGTAGGTATGTCTTTAAATGCAACGTCAACTGTTACAAGTTCAACCTACGGAACTTTTAAAGTAATCAGAACTACATCGACGCTAAAGACTAGGCTAAGGTATTATAAAGACATGGATGTAGATCTTGATGGTGAACTAGATAGGTTAGAACCATCTGAAGAGGTCAAACGAGAATACAGGGAAGATGTTATAGATGAATATAAGGGTTGGCATGAAACAACATATGAAGATGTCCATGTTTCTTTTCCTTTGCCTAATTGGTAGTGCTGTTTTTCCGACTGCTCTCTATGCAAATGTTTGCCAGAGAATAATCGATTTAAAAGATACAAAGATTAGGCAAGGGGAAATAATGGAAAGAATGTTTGGAGTCGAACGTGATCTGAATGAAATTAGAAGTGTTGATTCAATTCTTAATCATGTCTACTCAAATCGCTATCATTTTTTGGATGTTGGAAAGCTATCCGAATGCCTTGAACCTTATAAAGACTTTCGCTTTGTGAATAGAAATCGTACTTTGTTTTATCTTTCTGTAATCGGTAGAGTAAATGTGAAAGCTTTACAGTTTGATGAAAGAAAATATCTTTGGGATTCAATTGGCAGCATTAACTATACCGCAGATAGAGCTGAAATGATTGAGTTGGTTAATGCTACTAAAGCCTTTAGAGATAATAATTCGGTTAATAAATTAGAAGATATATATATGCAATTAAGTGATGATGAAATTATTGTTAAACGCCACGTAATATCCTCTTTACATTTTATTGGTGGTAGCTACGCTAAAGAAAAAATGTTGACTTTCCTTCAGGAAAAAAATGAAGATCCGATCATTACTTCTGATATTACCGAAGCGTTAAAGTCTTGGTGAAATGATTTATCATCAATAATTCAGTAACACAAATAGGGTCAGGTCTTGCCTTTTGCTATTTTAAGGAAATGGTCTAGCTTTTAGTTAGGCCATTTTTTGTAGGGAAAGCAATGAGTAGACCTTTACGGATAGAGTTCGCGGGAGCGCTGTATCATGTGACCTCTCGGGGTAACGCTCGGCAACCCATATATTTAGAAGAGCAAGACTTTGACCTGTTTTTGGAAGTATTGGCGAAAGTGTGTGAACGGTTTAATTGGGTAGTTCATAGCTACTGCTTGATGACCAATCATTACCACTTGTTGTTAGAAACTCCAGATGGCAACTTGAGTAAAGGCATGCGACAGTTGAATGGTGTTTATACTCAAAGATTCAATCGTAAACATCGCCGAGTTGGCCATTTATATCAAGGTCGGTACAAAGCTATTTTGGTTGATAAAGAGTCATACTTGTTGGAAGTAGGGCGGTATATCCTCTTGAACCCTATTCGCGCCCATATGGTTGACAGTCCAGCAGAGTATCAGTGGAGCAGCTGGCACGCCATCATGGGTGAAGACGAAGCTCCAGAGTGGTTGGCAGTGAATCAAACACTGCTATTGTTCGATAGTCAACGAACAATAGCGAGCCAAAAGTATCATGACTTTGTACTTTCAGGCATAGGCAAACCTTTATGGAACAACCTAAAACAACAAGTATTCTTGGGTAGTGAAGATTTCATCCACAGCCATATGGAAAGTTCAAACGTGGAAGAGGGCGATATTGCAGAAATCCCCGCTAAACAGCGTCGTCCTAAGCCGCTTTCGTTGCAACAGTATACTATCAATGCGAGTACGCGAGATGAAGCAATAACAAGCGCGTTCGCTAGTGGTGGTTACACCCAAAAGCAACTAGGTGATTTCTTTGGGTTACACTACTCGAGAATCAGTAGGATCGTGGCAAAAAGCAAGGCCTGACCCTAAGTGATGTTTGAATTCAGACTAGACCATAACGTGTTGCTCAGTGATGAATCATAGTTAAAGTCTGGCGGCTCGTGAGGTTTTTGCAACAAGCCCAGTTGATGTGGGTTGTTGCAAAGAAAATTCCAATATAAATTTTTTGCAACAACCACCTCTAGATAGGTGAAAATTTGACCATCCAACGATTAGTAGTAGCGTGATCAACAACATCGCGCTCACTCTGAATCTCTTCAATTTCACGATGACTGAGTTTATATGCAAGATAATAACGTATGGTTTCGAGAATAACCTCGGAGGTAAAGTGGCAGCCTCTAAACATGAGAGTTGGTTTTAGTTTTGATTTTCTTAAACTAATCTTTTATCACAATAGTGTTAATATCTTCTCCATCCCCCCATCTGATACAACTGTTTAAACCAGAAATAGATACCGTTTTACCTGCCATTTTTGCCGCTAATAGTTGACTAAATTGCGACTTTCCTGCGACTGAGTTTTCATCCCGAATAATCCAATACCTCTGTGTTGCACATGCTGGTGAATCAATTTTGGCTGTCCCGCCAGTTAAGCTTACTAAGTGTAAGTTATCAGAAGCTCTCGCATAAAGTGTACTAACTTTACCTGTTTGAGACCCTGCAAAAACTGTACTTGACATGATATAAAATACTAAAGCTATATTTTTGTAAATTTTCATATATTCCTCTCTATTGGTTGGATGGTTTTCCTCGCCTCTAAATGAGAGGCGAAATCGACTTGATAGTTATATAGATGTGATTGAATAATACTTTTAGTACTAGTCAAATGAATTATGATTTGCACCACTTTTGAAGACTAGACAAGTATAAGAATTCACTAGGTATTAAAATACATACCCCTCAGGGTGTTTTCAAACTTTAGCTTAACGGAGCGATGTGAAAGGATTGGTCTGTCACACCTCTAGCTATATTTGCGACAGAACCCGTGCAAGATCACAGGTATCCAGAATTACGGATAATTTTCTGATGTTGAAACCTGCAACTTCAAGTGGAACGGGTATACAAATCGCATACACATGAAGAAACCCATTAGATAATTGAATCTAAGAATGGGCGCTGCTGGTGGTATTAGCGGATACCCAATCTTTGATATACGCCGAAAATGCACTCTGGTCAGAGATATGCCCCGAGCAAGCCGGTTGCCCCGTAAACTCCGCTTTTCGTTTAGCAATAAAAGCCATGAACTCCCAATTGGTGCCAGTTGGACACCATTGTTTGAAAGCCAAATATCGTTCATTCATGATTCTTCTCCTCGGCAGAAACGCTGTCTATTGATAGTAACGTCCCCTCGTCAGAGTACCTAGAAAGCTCCCCCCGTTTAGTATCGCTGGTGGTTGAAATCATCGCCATCGAAGCCCTTTCTATTCTGGCTGCAGCTCTGTACTTAGAACCCGTCATCCGTCTGAAATATGAAAGTCACAGTTCGTCGATGCATGGAACTCAATAAAGCATATTGATTGTCAACAACGAAATTTGGGGAACCAAGATTTTCTGACATAAAAATAAGCCTAAATAACATGCACTTATGAATAAAAACAAATAAACCTAAAAAAAGGGCTCACTATTTGGAATTCAAAATTAGGTTACCTGCAATGATTCAAGGGCCTACTTAAAAGGTATTTACCGGAATTATTGGAGATATTTCTATGCAAAACACAATCAACGTCAATGATGTACAAAAAGTAGATTCAAAGACGACATACCTCGGCTTAATTACATTCGCGCTTATGTTTTTTACCGTCTCGGCCATTGCCGGTTCAGGTGGTGATGCGTTCCAAGGCTTATTTGATGAACTAGTAAGCTTTGCTGAAGGTGTTCCTGGACAAATTATCGCGTTCTGTTCTTTCGCAGGGATCATCATCTTCTCAATGGTTCGACCAAACCTTATCGGTCTTGGTGTTTCTGTCATCATCATGCTGGTGCTGGCGCAACTTCAAACCATTATCACTACCATGCTAACTGCCGGTCTTCCGGTATAAAGCAACAGATGTCTCTGGGCCTTATAGAAGAGGCCCAGAAGTACATAAGGGGGTCATATGAGTAAGTTAGACATCAATAATGATGCTCGTCCTCAACTACCGAACAATCAAACCTATGTGCCACTTCGAGTAAACGACAAACAATCGGTGATCGGAATGGAGTCGGATACAGCGGGGATTTTGCTTGTCGGTATCGCTATCGGACACATCAGCAAGAACCTGTTACTTATCGGTGGAATCGCCATTCTTCTCGCTCTCGCCTATTCATGGGTCAAAGATAACTATCCCAAAGGTCGGCTCAAACACATGTTGTGGTGGGCTGGAATCATTAACTTTAAATCCCGTAAATCGTTTCCAGAAGCATTTAACCGTACTTATTTTCGCTAACTCTTTGTAGCGATCCGTTTTTAAATTCTATGTGTTGTTTTAGCAAAAGTTTGAGGTTTGCTATGAATATATTTAACCGCAAAAAAAAGGGGCAGGATGAGTCTGAACTGGAGCATGATTCAGATTCGAATGTCCAACGTTCTTGGCAAGCAGCCATCGACCACAGTAACAAAATGACAAAAATGATGGGGCTGTCCATCATTATCTGCGCGTTTCTAGCGTTTAAGGTAATGACAGCGAAACCCATCACCGTTGTTACCCCGCCTAATTTCTCTGAAGAAATTGTCATGATCGGCAACAAAGCCAACTCAGGTTACAAAAAGCAGTGGGGCATATTCATTGCCAGCATGCTTGGTAACGTGAATGTCCGTAATGTGGATATTGTCTTAGATACGCTCAAACCAATGCTCTCCATTCGAGATTACGAAGCATTGAATGAGCAAGTGATCAGTCATGTGAAAGCTTTAGACATCAGGGACCAAGTGCAAGAGTTCAACGTATTAGATGTCTTCTACGACAACAAATACGACAAAGTGATTGTTTACGGAGAGCGTAAGCTTACCGAGCGAAAGAAACGCGGCAATAAAAGCAATGAACGCCGTGCAGTACGTTGGACATACGAACTCAAGATTGCCAATGCACACGGTAGTCCAAAAATGCAGTCCATTGACCAATACGAAGGCGCTCCGCAGATAGAACGCAATCGTATCGAACGCAAGCAAGACAAGTAGGTCCCGTTATGAAAAATTTACATCAACTTGCCAGATATACGACCTTGGTTTGTGCCACGTTATCATTCGGTGCAATGGCAAACCAAAACGTCATCCCTATTGAACCTGTTGGCTCTAAAGTGGAGCGACAAACAACGCAACCAGAAAATAAAGCGGCTGTTGCGGCAATGGTTGACCAAGTAGTCAAATCTTTACCGACCGATAAGCAAGAGTCATTAAGTCAATTCACTCCTGTCAATGACCCAGCTGCCAAGCAGCCTATTGTCAGCACAAATTCCGTCGATGAATTTGGAAGAGTCACCCAATCAGGCAAGAACGTGATTGTCGCAACACCATCAGCGGCCATACCACCGAAACCTTCTCTGACTGCATTCGAACGTATGCAGCGACAAATGGCGAAAAAGTTTAAGCCAGTTCAGAAATACAAACTACGCCCTTCAGACAATATTACGTTGCCTGCAGCAAAGTACATTCTCAACAGTATTCGCACCTCTTTCAAAGAAATTAACATTCGCAGTTCAGATCCCAATGTGGTCATGAAAGTGGATGGTAGCTTTATCTATTTCACATCTAACAACGATGCCCCTTTTAATATCATTATGTTCGAAAAAGGGGTGCCTGAAACCCAAGTAAACTTAACGATTTGGCCACTTGATGTCATGCCTGCAATGGTACAAGTCGATGTCCGATACAACAAAGCATTACAAGCAAAAGTGAACCGCGTATTGGCGTCAAAAGAACAGGATAAAATTGAGCAAGAAAAACGCATTCAAGATATGGAATCTGAATTGGCCATTGCCAGTGATCCTGAAGTTAAGTCATCTGCATACGTCGAGGGTATCAACAAACTGTTTGCGCAAACGGCAGGAAAAGCAACACCTACAGGTTTTGACTTGCAGACCAACATTCCGCGAGACGCGTTACGTCCTTGTCGGTTTGGAACATATGCAGAGACGAAACAACGTTTAATATCGTCTCGACGAATCGTTGACATTGTATTGGTTGAAAACGTTTCGAATCGCAATGTGGTTTTGCGAGAGCAGGATTGCTGGGTAGATGATGACGTGATCGCAACGGGTATCTTAAACAAAGCGACCTTAAAGCCATCAGAAAAAACCGAAGTATATGTATTGCGCGACCGACTGTACTACCAACGTATGCATTCTCGCAATGAACGTCCATCACTTCTGGATTAATCGAGGTGAACCATGAAGATTAACTTTAAAGAACTTTGGGAAACCAACAAAAATTTCCGATATGGGGTAATTGGCGTCTGTATTGTTCCTGCCGCCTATGTTGCGATGCAATTTATTCATCCGGGCAAAATTCAACGACCGAACGCCGACGCGAATAAAATCGAAAAAGTGTTCATGCCTTCGAGCACACGTACCCAACTAGAGAGGGAAGACGTTGACGGAGTTCGTGACGCCTTAGTTGAAATTTCGGCTATCGATAAAAAGTCGTCGGCACGCAATGACAATTACCAGTACGACCAGTTAAAACAAGAGGTCGATGGTCTTCGTCAAAAAATGGCAGATCAAGATGCTGAGATTGCCGAATGGAAGTCAGGCAAACGCCAATTGGAAAGAACCAACTATGATCCGAACCAAATCCGACAAGGCCGCCAAGTCGTTGTAGATCGACACGGGAACGCAACGGAAATCACTGTCGATGCTAATGGCGTGCCGAACCAACAAGTGAGCCAGTTGCGCAGCTCCCCTCCCCCAGCGCTTGCAGGCATTCGAAGTGTCGATGAAGGGAATGATGCGATTTTGTTGCAAGACGGGCGTGTAAAAACCTTAGTAGAAGCGAACCAACTGGTCGATGAAGATGAAATGTCAGAGGCGCAAAAACGTGAGGCATTGAATCAAAAAGAAATGGAGTTGGCTGCTGCCTTGAAGAACTATCAGCAAAAACCTGAGCAAAAAGGGTATTCAATTTCATTGCCAACCACCAGCCTTGTAACCGGCACTTTGCTATCAGGCATGCAAGCTCCAACCAGTATTGGTTCAGCGAGAGAGCCCCTTCCGGCGGTCATGCGAATCAAGACAGATGCACTATTGCCAAATGGTTATCGTGCTGACCTAAGAGACTGTCAGGCACTATTATCCGGCATTGGTCAATTGTCAGACCGCAGAGCCTACATGAGACTAGAAAAAGTGGTCTGCATCGATGAGGACGGACTCACTGCAGAAGCAGCGGCGCAAGGCTTTGCTACTGGCTCTGACGGTCAGGCAGGGATTCCAGGCACGTTAGTTGCTCGAAACGGTGAAGTATTGAAAGGCTCCATGTGGGCGGGTTTCTTTTCTGGACTGGCACAAGGTATTGCCCCATCAAGGGTGCCGGGTGTCGACATCAACTCTGACGGAACAGGCTTTCAAACACCCGATCTAGGGACACTAGGCACCTCGGCAGTACTCCAAGGCGGCGCCTCATCTTTGGACCGCATTTCGGAATACTACGTAAAAATGTTGGAAGAAATCTGGCCAACCGTTGACGTACCAGCAATGCAAGAAGTGACCTTCCTACTTCAAGCCCCTTTAAAACTGACGTTTAAGGAGATCTAATATGGCCACTGGTGATAATGAAAAGAAAAATGACCAACCAACTGAGGCGTCGAATTCCAGTCAGGAGCTTGAACAACTCATTGAGAAGGCATCAAAACCAACAATGCCCGACGAACCTAAAGGCGACGAAGAACCGACCGTGATTGAAGCAACGCCAACGCAAACGGAAAGTAAGACGTCAAATCTATTGCCGAAGATCATCGTAGTGTGGTTAATGGTCCTATCAGGGGTAATGGCTTATGCCATGATGGTGATCGACAAACAAAGTGAAACGTCATTGAGCCAACACCCCATTGTGTTTTACCCGTTTGGTAAAGCGTTTTCGGCTCTTAAATCTCAGGGTTATGATTTTGCTGCTATAGAAAAATATAACAACAACATGATCCAGATATTGAACTCTGAAGGGAAAGTGGTGCTACCTGCAGCTAGTGTGCATGGTCAGTTACCAGATTCTCTTGTCGTTAAGCTAATGTCCGTCGATGAAATGAACAGGCTGGCTTCGCAACAATCGGAGTAACAAAACCAATAAAACAAGCAAACAACACAGCTTGGCCACTTTCACAGTGGCCTTTTTTAATGCACCCCACTCGCGGCATCCATCGCACTCAAACAGATCGAGTCATACTTCGTCTTCATAACATTGACTTTGGTTTCTGCTCGAACCGCTCTGTTGTATGAGGCCAACACCTCTTCGCTAGAGTCTTTCACCAACGCCAAGATCGCTTTTTTCTGAGTCTCTGTTAAGTCGGTGGCCAGCAACGCGTCGATGCTTTCATCTATACGATCAAAATACTGAGCTAACATACTTCCCTCCTAGTTAATTTCATTTTGAATATTCAATAACAAGTGACGACAAGCATTGTCTCTAAAGCGAACGTAGTCCACGGGAGAACCAATACCATGTCTAAGCGCATCTAATGTTTCCCGAAGGACTACGACTGGCATGTCAGGGTTTCGGCACTGTAGTCCATAAAAGTCGAACTCAAAAACCGTCATGTTTGCTTCGTCGATCTGATAGCGCCTTGAGATATCTTCAATACGTGTAAATAGGCCATAGGCATCGATATATATCGTTTGCCCTTCAATATCAAAAGCATTGAGGTAATGAAGGTCAACGCCATACTCAGACAGAATCACACCTCGAATCGGGAACCGGCTACGTTCTCCAGCCACAATCAAATCCTCGCACAAGACATAACATTTTGAATGAGCGAACTCGTCAATAAATTCAGTGGTGACTGGGCTTGGCTGCTCACACAGATATTGGATGTCACCTAGAGACAATGAACTCATCACATCAATCAGCTCACGACATCCATGGCTATGCCATTTTACCCGCTTTACTTCATTCTCCATTGTTGCTCCCAGGCTATTCGTTGAATTCAATATACGACGTTTCCCATACCTGGCCTAGCAATCTCCCCCCATTTAGTACGTAACCCACTGAACGAGTGCTCGAAACATGTATTTTGGATTCGTTAATTGCCATTTATTTCAGCCCCATACGCTAGATTGATACGGTTCAACCCGAAAACATCATCACTAGTATTAGTGATCGTTTTCTCCAAGCTGGAGAGCTTCCAATTCTCCCATGCTTTGCATGTCCCTTACTGTCAATGCACTTTGACACCAACAAGAGTTACTCACTCGCATTACTACCCGTAATTACCCCCAATCAACGGTTCAACACACACCCTTGGGTGTTTTTTGTGTACCTGCGATATCACCTACCCGTGAGGAACTATCCATGAAATTAAGCACTTTGTTCACCATATTATTTGGTTTAGCGACGGTTTATTTCTGTATTCACCCTGTTCTTGTTGTTCGTGGCACAGAGTTCCCTTCTGCATTCCATGATGTGGTCGAATTCTGTAAAACATGGCGTCATGTTTTGTTGATCACCCTACTCTCTTGGGCTTCAGCAGGCATTACCCTTTGGCTAACGTTTACTATTCACAAACACAGAGTCTAACCCCCTGTTAGTACCTGGTACTTCCACCAGCAACGAACCAACCTCATTGTCCAACAATGACAACGAGCCTCATCCCACCGGATGAACCTTCCCGGTCAAATGCTCCTTCAGACATTGATGTCTCGTTGAACGCACTTTTAACCGGCTTGTAACCCCTTGTGTTGTGCTCACCCAGTACTTCGCAGATTCATTACCTACCCTGTATCGAGGATAAGACTATGACTAACTCAAACAAATCAGTTCAAATCAAAATTAACGAATCCAATTTTCTCGCGAACCTTGGTGCCATTTTTTCCAACACCGGAAAAGTGATCAATGAATTGATTCAGAACGCCTCTCGCGCCAACGCCACAACCATTTCCTTCACGACTTCAGTAGAAAATGGCCGTGCGAACTTAACCGTACTGGACGATGGTTCAGGTATCACTGACATGCAAAAGCTTCTGTCGGTTGCAGAATCCGGTTGGTCAAGCGATGTGGCTAAATGCAACCCATATGGTATGGGCTTTTTAAGCACTTTGTTTGCGTGCGAACACATCACGATTCAAAGTCAGCATCAAAGGCTCTCAGCAAGTACTGAAGACATCGTTTCAGGTGAATCTATAGAAATCGAAGATAGCCCACTCGGTAAAGGTACATTGATTCTAATGGAAGGCATTTCCGACGCTTTATTTGGCTATTTAACTTCTAGCAAATATGACCGTGAGGTTGATCGAATTGGTGAAGGCTATGACATTGACGTCGTTCTTAATAGAGTACTGATGTTTAAACATCACTCAAGAATGACTTTAGAAAGTTCGACCCAATACATCGAGCACAAATTCGAATACGGGAGTATCTATTTTGACACTAAACACAACGGTTTATCTTGGCTGGCATACCTGCAAGGCGCACTGATTTCTAGCACCAATGCGGTCACCAGTTCAAACCAGTTAAACCCTCATCATATCGTTCACTTGAACGACGATGTAAAAGCAAGAATGCCTGATCGAGCTGAATTGTTAGATGCAGAAACTGTCAAGCAATCAATTCGAACGAGTGTTCAAACCCTGATGATGCAGTTCCTCCAAAAAGAACTGAAACGTCTTGGCCAGTCGTTTGCGTTTGACCGATTACTATGGAGAAAAGCCATTAACTATGCCCCGCAAGTTCTCAACAACGTTGACTATTTAACGAAGCGAGAGATTGGGGAAAGCAAAAGTTACGAGCTCGGACTCGCTGGATATGATGGCGTAGAACATAGCCAACTTAAACAGCCGATGTCTCGCGCTGAAGTGGAATCATCTTTACTCTTTGCGCTCCCGGAGCATGATAGTGAAGACGAAACCATCAACATCAACTACCTGATGTATTTAGATAATGTGTTGTTTGTCAACGTGAGGGGCTTGCATGCAGACCATTGGATCCACCAGTGTGAAATCCGTGAAGTGAGTGAACTCGATGTCAGTATCGAATTGGTTAACCCTACTTCGGTGGCCACGCTCAATGGTAAGTATTCAATACCTATCGTTCTGTGCGACCAATACATTCTGAAAGGTGAATATGGGCAGGTAGTAATAGAAACGGATGCCGTAGTCGTGTCAGGTGATGAATTTGATTATGGAACGTTGATTATTCCAGAAAAAGAAGATTTATCGACCGCACTAGGGATCTATGCCGATTACGATGATGAATGGGGATGTTTTTGTGAAAGTGACAAAGACCACGACAATTATCTGCTTGAGAAGTTGTACAGCAACCTCAGAGCGTCAAGCCCTGAAGTGTTGATTGAAAAAGTGCTTGATGAAGCGTTCAGGGGCTCTGGTATGAAGCAAACGCTCAACAATCTGACGTTCACTGTTTCGTTTTCAGGAACTGACATTGTAGTTACCGAAACTAAGTAACCACACTAACCCGCCAACCTACCTGTCTTTGTACGGTAGAACACCAAGTATGGAGTGACTATGAACTCATTTACTGACTCCCTCATCGACCATTCTCATGAATTGGGTCGGGGATATGGTCCTTACGCTCAAGTCGATATGTTACACAATATCCTTGAGTTAATTGGCCCAACTTTGGATAAAGTTAAATTGCAGGAACTCATTAACAGTGTAGGGTTTATTGAAGCCCTAGACTTAAAGAGTGAAGAAGATAAGGCATTTGTATTAGGGCAGTTACAAGACGCTCTTAATCAATAACTTATCGTTATTGGAAGCTCCCATCGGGAGCTTTTTTTTTGAATCCACAATAGACCGCAGAGTCGAGTTCGTATCGTGTTATAGCACAGCCCTTTCATTACATGGCTGCTTGACCACCAGCATCAAGAGGTCATTATGCTACTGAGTTTATAGTAGGACGCGTCCTACTACCCAATTACCGCCCTAACCAAACAAAGTTTTGCTGAACTCTTCCAATTGAGCAATCTGCTCAGGCGTTGCATTGTTCAGTTCAATTTTCGACTTTGTTTTACTCACGACTTGGAATGATACCGATACCTTCCCATTCTTTGCCCACGATTGAGGTTCCTTATTAATGCCCCCCAATTTAGGAGAAACAGGACTCCAATCTTTCAACCGTGCAATAAGCTCTTTGTTCACTTCCTCTGCATTCATTGCTTCGAATTCTGAGCGGTTTTCGTCAATCCATTTCGTGAAGGCACTTTGCTTATCTTCACTCTCAGAAACCGTGCCGATCAATTTACGAAGGAACTTGGCATCTCGGCTACTAAAGGCATAGTTTGAAAACAGGCTCTTCAGACTGTCAGGCATCGAGTAGATAGCGAGGGAGAGTGAGATGTCTGATTTTTCGTATAGACGTTCTTTCTCTAATTTGTACGCCGACCAATCATTCACTTCCATCAAACGAGAATAGAGCTTGCCCTTTTCGTAGTAATTGAAAGACGTTTTGATGTCAGACGACGCCACCAGCCAGGTAATGGTTTCAGGTGTTGGGATTTGATCTAATATTTCAAAGTCCAGCCCCACTTTTTTATCCATGGCAATATCAGTACGACATGAGCCATCCACGACGTAGATCAGGCCATCTTCACCTTGGTAAGCAAGTACAGGTGAAATTTGCATACCGAACTCGATTTCATCACTCATCTTGTTGAGTTGAATCGTATTGCGGCTCGACTGTTCACGAACGTTGTCCACGTCAATCCTAACCAAAGTCATAATATCATCGTATGACAAGGTACGTTGGATAGCACGGTAGCTTGTACCATCAATAGACTTAATCTCGCGACCTGTTTGCGTAAAGTCCAGCTTCTTAGTCTCAGTTAAAAACTCTTGGAGACTAATGCCGCCCTCCTTTAGCGAAGCTTCAATGGAAGCCAACTTCCCCTGTGCTAAGGTCATAGTGATTTCGCGCTCATTACCCTCCATGAAGGCTTGGGGCTTGCGTTGTGAGCTCGACACACTCTCCACTTCAGGTTCAGCGAATGAAGGTGATTCTTGTGCGGCCTTAGCAGCCTTAGCAGCGTTAGCTGCAGCGATTTTCTTTAGACGATTATTGGCCATGATTATTGCTCCTCACCTTTGTCCTGTTGTTTCCAAACGTCCGTTATCAGCTTATGAATGTCGGCCACGACTTCTTTACAGTTCGCCTGTGCCGCTTCTAACGCTTTGCCTTTCTTACTGTCCATTGACCTAGAGAATTCGAAAACACTGCTATGCTCAGACGCACAACGTTTAACAGCTTCACTGTGTTTCATTTTGGTCGACAACACTGCATCACCAAACTGACTGACTAGAGCATTGAAAATGTCCAGTTCCGAGTCACTGCCCTTCCAATTCGAAATGACAATCTTCGCAAAATCGTAGCCTTGATGACCTTTAGCAATGAAGTTACCAATGATGCTATCCAGATATTGAAAGTAGGCGCAGGTCGCATCGGTATCATTATGTTCCGCCTTACACGGAATCAACACGCTAGTTGCAGCGAAGTAGCTGTTCAACGTAGCAAAGCCCAATGAAGGCGGCGTATCAATTAGGATAATGTCAAACTCACCGTCGAGAGCATCTAAGATGTTTTTCAAACGGGTTGTAGGGTCAACGTTCTGTCCCGCTAATTGGTTACTGGCACTCAAAGATTCCGAGTCTCTATCGGACTGAGACGCAGGGATAATTTTCAGATTGGGGATGAGCGTATCTGAAACGGCGTTACGAACCTCGTCCTGAAACGTGTCTGTATTTGGATCAAGTGCCATCAAGTCGCCAATGCTGGTGCGAGCGTCTGAAATATACTTAGCACCATTTCGCTCAATGTGTTTGGTTTCGTGTTTATGAACTGGAGGGTAGAAACTCGTCAGGGTTGACTGGCCATCCATATCAATAAGACAGATCTTGTAACCAACATGATAGTTAATCGATAAACCTGTCGCTATTGCATTGGCCAGTGACGTTTTAGATACCCCGCCCTTTTGGTTTTGAACGGCAATAATCTGCGTCTTTTGTTTCGCTGTTCTTTGGAATGGTTTGTGTCTTTTCTTAAGAACGGTGGTATTCGGCATGTTATCGCGGATCAAGTACAGCTCTTCAAGAGTCAGGTAGTACTGAATACCCACCTCAGCATAGCGTTTAGGATCGATACCTAACGCTTTCGTTAAATCGGTCAATACCTTTTGAGAACATTCGAGGTACTTCAATGCCTCAGCTTGTGTGAAAGAACGAGGTTGCTTTTCATTTGTTTCGCGGCGCAATTCCAAGAATTTAGCACCTCCGTCCCCAAGTTCGTCAACTAATTCAAGCGTCTTGAGCTGTTTCTCTGTCATTGTTCCCATAGCAATATCCACCAGTGGCCTGTTTGAAAGCTAGTATGAACCAATATTAAAGGTAAGAAAAGATATAATAAGTCAATTTTGGATAAATTCATTAAAATTCGACTTACGATACAATTTTAAACTAATGATGTAATTTTCTGCAAAAGATAGGGAAACGATAGAGAAAAAAACAAAACACAATAAAAACAACAACTTAAAATAGTAGGACGCGTCCTACCATTGTATTTATCGGCCATGTTGTGCAATTCATAAACGGGCGTGAGTAAGGAGTAATGGGTTTGAAGCCACCACTAACATACGAAAAGTCAGCTCTGCGATACATAAACGCGGGAACTGACTGAATGTTAGGCTTCAATATATGAGAAAGAAATTTTGTTGTAGTAGTGACCAAACAGGTGTGTTGAGAATGTGGAAATGCCAACAAAATGAAAGCAAACCAGAATGAAGCTAGTCACACCAATCAATCAAAATCTCTTACTATTCTGTCATGATGACAGATTAGAACACGGTTGACTTCTTCCATCCGTAAACGGAGGGAATTCTTAGTTCGACACGCTTTCACTAGACTGGATTGCTCCAATCCCCGATCCAGTCGCTCCCTAAGCTAACACCGCCAGCCCGACGGTTTTTATATTCATAGCTGCGTTAATATCGCGGTCATTGGTGCGTCCACAATCAGGACAGTCCCACTCACGGATATCAAGCGGCATTGATTCGTGTACGAACCCGCAACCATTACAACGCTTTGAGCTAGGAAAGAAACGCTCTATCTCTGCGATAGTGCGTCCCGCCCATTCCGCTTTGTACTTCAATTGACGGACGAACTCGCCCCACGAAGCATCAGCGATATGCTTTGCCAGTTTTGGATTGCGGATCATATTCTTCACAGCTAGAGATTCGACACAAACGACTTGGTTATCGTTAATGAGTTTGCGAGACAACTTGTGGAGGTTATCTAGTCGACTATCAGCAATTTTTACATGTAGGCGTGCTACTTTCTGGCGTGCCTTGTTGCGGTTCTTACTGCCTTTTTGTTTCTTGGCTAGTTTACGCTGTAGGTATGCCAGTTTCTTTTCGTAGCGTTTAGTGTGGCGAGGATTATCGACTTTCTCACCGCTATCTGTGATGAACAGGTTATTTAAACCCAAATCAATACCTACCGTCTTAGCTGTTACAGGCATTGGTTTAGATTCAAACTCGCAAAGCATCGACACGAAGTATCGACCAGCTTTGTCTTTTGAAATAGTGATAGAGCTAGGTTCGCTTGGTAGCTCACGCGACCAACGAACATCTAAAGGTTGCTTTGACTTGGCAATGAACAATTAACCGTCACGATATTTAAAGGCGACTTTGGTCAGTCTGATTGATTGCTTGTCGTGTTTGGATTTGAACTTTGGGTACTTGGCTCGTTTATCCCAAAAGTTTTTGAATGCTTCTTGCTGATCGCGCAATGCTTGCTGAAAGATGACGCTCGATACCTCTTTAAGCCACTCAAACTCTACTATCAGAGGCACTAATCGCTTCTCTAGTGCTGAATGAGCAATAGACTCACCTCTCTCGTAGTACGCATCTGTACGGTGCTTAAGAGAGTTATTCCAAACAAAACGACAACAGCCAAACGACTTTGCTAGTAGTTCGGCTTGCTGCTGAGTAGGATAGAATCTGTATTTGAATGCTCGTTTCATTTGGCGCAATTAACTAGTGCTTTCACGTTGTTGGTTCCTCTCTAGGTGCTTTAGATAATTCTAGGGAGGGGCTTTTCGCAAGAATCAGGTAAATGCCGGAGATATACTCTACGACACTTGCTCCATGAGGTATTCAAAAGCGGTTTCTACCTGTGCTTCTGTCATCGAATCAAATTCAAAGCGTTCCATCGATTCAATTAACTGACTGGGTACAGGTTGTGTGTCGTGATCAGAGTGAGTGCTCGGCACTTTAGTTGTATTCATGTATCTATCACCTTGTTGTCTTTGATGAGTAGATACTAAATCAACAAAACACCCCCTCCCCCCATATTGGCGTTAGGTAGGCATAAATAGGGGCCGAAAATAGAAAACGGGGGGAGAATGGCTTAGAGGTGGAGCACCGAATATTAAATTGTCGCCTCTAGCTGGCTTGAGGAGGACTCTTCATCGAGACAACTAGAGTGGAATTGATAGCTAAAGACTTTCACTAATTCTTGCTCACGAAAACTCGCCACAACAGCAATTTGGTAACCCATCGTAAAGAAGTCGTCATAAAAATAAGGGATCTGTGTTAATCGCTCACCGGTATCAGTAAAGCCAAGTACCCATGTATTGGTGCTTGAATCGAAATCAATGATGGTCAGTAAAATTGAGCGTCTTGCATCGAATCGATACACAGAATTGGTGGCCATGGAAAAGGCAAACCCAAATTCATCGTCCATAGTAGGTTCAACCGGGAGACGAGCATCAGCAAACAGCTTACAGGCAGATAGCTCACTGAGGAGAGCTTCAGAACTGCCTTCTACTTTATTGAAGAAACCAGATATCGCTCCGAGGCAAGTATACCCGCGTTTATTCGCCATCTTTGCAAGACCAGGTAAATCAGATTGAGCTTCACTATCAATCAGAATCGCAATTTCTGTCTTCACCATCGTTTTTCGCCATATCGGTACTAACGACATCCAATGGCTCATAGGAAGACCGGTATACCCTTGTTCAGTTTTCAACGTTGCAAAATATCCAGAATCCACAGGGTAAATGGTCAGAACAGCAAGGGTAAAATTACTTGTGCCAGAAGTAGGAAAAAAACTGCAATCTGAATTGAAACATGTCGTGGAGTCAACAGAGAGGATGTCGTTATCTATCCAAGACATTGACGCCTCGGGAACTCGAAAACGGACCAGTACATCTCTTTCACGCACTGCCTTATATTCCTTGGGAAGACCTAACATAGACATACGTGGCAAGTTAATGTCATCAGGATGTGTTCGCAAACTCTTCACGACTTGCTGGTGGATATACACATCGGCCTGCTCTTGAGTACACTCAACTTCTTTGACAGAGCCGGTATCGCTGCGCTTAGTTTTGTAGATCAGTTTTTTGGAGCAACCACTCACTACAGAATGAGTGAGGAACACATTCTTCTTCCCTTGCGTGATGATATTCGCAGTAGGCAGTCGCTCAGGTTCGTTGTAAGTTTCAGTGTTCGTCATTAGTACCCCCACCCGCCCATAAAGCCATCAGAACCAAGAGTGGTTGGCGATGGGTTATCAGTTGACGGTTGTTCCGTTGCATCTTGAACCGGAGGAATAAATTCCATTTTTGGTCCATCAGTGGAACCTGCACGCTTAATCAAATCAGCAGCAGACTCACCTGTGTGTGTAACTACCTTTGAAGTACACACAGTATTGGTGTTCTTGATTGGCTGTCCAAAGGTGTTAACAGGAACGTTGTTTTGGTTTGAACTTAATAATTGCTTCTCTTTCTTTCCACGAGCGATCTCGTGGTCCATGGTGGATTTCATGTTCGTCCACATATTATCTTCTACGCTCATGAGCGTTTTAATACGACTGCGGTAATGAGGCTTATCGAAACCGAGTTGATTGAATAACAAGCGCATCATTCTACGAATTGCAGATTTCTTACGCATCTGACCAACAAATGCAGTATTCCAAACCGACTGGTTAGAACTGAAACTCATAGCCGCCATAAGCTCGATCTCATCCAACTCTTCACGGGATAGTGCTTCACAATAAACATGCCCTCCCAGTGTCTCCCCAACAGCATAAGCACATAGTAAGTCCCCACTTGCATAGGCACCTTGAGAAGAATGCTCAGGCAGTGAACGAGAGCCATGATAGACAAATTGGTCATTGCTAAAAACTTGATCCGCTGTAACTTGCGCCATTTCACCTGACTCGAACGCTAAGTGAATCAGTCCGTGGTATGTCGGCATGAATTCCAACACGAAGAAATTCGATACATAATCGTGACGATACAAAAAGGTGCCGTGATTCAAGCCTTCCTCAACAGACAAACCAATGGTCGCTTGGTTCAGTATGCTCCAATACACTGAGTTCGCATCCATATTAGAGGTAATCGACTCACCAAAGCTTTCCAGAATGTATGCGACATATTCCAACTCTAAGTCTGTATCAAGACCCGATTGGTTCTCAGCAACGATAGTCGAAAAATGAGGACGTGCAGCCTCGACTGCTTGTAATACTAGAGATTGATTAGTCATGATAGCGCCCTCCAATTAACGGCAGTACTTCGGAATAGTGATAGAAGTGATTCCTGATAGATTCACGCGTTTTGTCCATACGCCTGTAGAAAGGCAAGTCGCCAATGAATGTAGCCCATCTTTGAACTTAATCATCGATTCTTCCTTTCTTTGTAAGTCATAGACTTCACATAAATCAGCATCGACATACTCAATGCATGCAAACAAGAAGGCACCCAAGTTCACCTCAAGCAAGCTTGCTACGTAGGTATAGAACGCTTCTTGAATGTGATATCCCAAGTTACCCGCTTGCTTGGCAAACGCATCAGGGTCCGTACTCGCAGTTGTTTTTACATCAACGGCAATACAGTCGAAGCGTAGCCAGTCAAAGCGACACTTGAGCCACAAGCCAGTTTCTGGGCAACGAGCGATAAAGGAGATCTCTGGTAACCCGTCTTGAATCAATGCATCTGCATCAACATTATCTCGACATGTTTCGTGTACGCGGTGTGCATCGTCCCAGACAATGGCATCAATCGCTTTTTTTCCTTTATGGATAGTCTTATTGTTGTGCTCTTCTAAAACCGTATCCCAAAATTGCAGGGTCGGT
Source organism: Pseudoalteromonas sp. G5_S1_14_S5 (assembly GCF_054968605.1). NCBI lineage: Bacteria > Pseudomonadati > Pseudomonadota > Gammaproteobacteria > Alteromonadales > Pseudoalteromonadaceae > Pseudoalteromonas > Pseudoalteromonas sp. G5_S1_14_S5. The sequence goes on from NZ_JBQKUM010000008.1 coordinate 29,198, forward strand.
TCTACTGCCAATAACTCTTTCATCAAACGCTCTTTATTAGCGCTTTTTGGCACATTAGGGATGTTAAGCTTCTCAACAAGCGCTTGCATTTCTGCGACCGTTCTAAGGGCATTTGGGTAATCAGCTGGCACAATATCGCGGTAATAACGGTCATAGAACCCATGAGGCTCTAGGATCAACTCATGACCATAGGTGCCTGCATCAAAGGTGCGTTGCAGCGACTTCGACACGGTTCTACCACGGTCAATATCGCTTATGTATTTTCTGTAAAAGTGGGCAGGGGATTTCTTTACGAGCAGCTTCAACTGAGATGATGAATACGCGGGTAGGGCATGGTAAACCTCGTTCTCCATACCAATGTAAATCCCCTCGATGAGCTCATCTTTTTCATCAAGCCAGCTCGGGGACCCATCTTTGTTGTATGCCTTAAGCACATCACAAGTACTACCATCAAATTTGAATGGAGTAACCGAATCTCTTAGCGAGCTAATCATTTCAGTAATCATAATATGCCTTCTTAAACTTGTTTGTGATGTTATGAATATACATCACGGAATCCGTTTTTTAGTAGTAATCTCCCCCCACTTTGAAAATTAGTGAATTCGTCTTTAGCCCATATATATCAATGTCTTTGAAAGAAATCCTAACTGTCTAAACCAGTCCAAAATCGGTGTATAACCAATGATGACAGAATCAAAAATGGACAACGAATATGCTAGGTATGAACTATGTAATTCCATACGCCAAACACAGAACAAATACTGGCAGTGGCGCAGGTGTGCCGTTGATATTGAAATCGAAAGGGCTCGCAAATGGTGAAGGACTTTATGGTGATTGCTTTAACTTGCCGATAAAGCAAGGCGGGGTGTGGTTGAAAGAAGCCGAAATGGAATCAATGCTCACGAGCACGCTGGTGGAGCTCGGTAAGATACCGAAGAAATTTATAATCACCCGGTTAAACTTAGGACCAAAGGCTGTTCCTGATGAGTTGTTTCTCAATATCTTTGCGAGACATTCTCTGCCCTCAAATGTGAAGCTCAATGGTGTTTGGGCAAGAACGCTTGTCCCCGAGTCGCCGTTTGTACTTTCTGTTATCGACCTGCGTGGGCAGAAGTGTGAATTATCCGTGACGGAAAAAGTCAGCCTGCTGCTGGGCAATGTATCCGGAGAAGTCGCGATACTGTCAGACTCCCCTTATACGACCTTTCCAAAGTGCCAATATCAAGCCAAGATGCTGAACGCGGATTATGACAATGATGGCCGTGTAGCTGGGCGGCTATTGAATTTTGAACAGCTACAGCTTTCTAATGCGGCTGCGCTTTTGATCGATGAATCTACGAAACCAGAAAGACTTCAACAAGTGCTCCATTGGTGTGAGTTGTATAAAATAAAGGTCCGAAAGATAGACGCACGGCACAGTCAACAATAAATATTGTCAATTAACGCCCGAAAATTGGCTCTTTAATTGAAAACATCGTTTGAGGGAGACGTTACCTTATTACCGTCTTTACGTTTATTGGTAACTCTATGATCCACTTCCTAACTATTGCTGCCGCCATTTGGGTACTTAAGTATCTGATGGAGCGCTTCAACAAGAGCAGAGTACTCGTGTTTATCACGGGAATAGTTGGTGTACCTTTACATGAACTCGGACATTACCTGATGTGTAAATTGGTTGGGTTTAAGGTAACCGAAGTGAAACTGTTTCAAATGCCGACTCAAGATAATCCCGTGCTCGGCTACGTAAATTACGAATACCCAATGTCCATCTCCGGTTCAATTCGAAAAGTAATAGTCAGTATTGGCCCAATTTTCACAGGCATCGTCGCACTGTATTTCCTCTCACCACAAGTGACACCGTATCTTTTTAATAACAACACAATTGACCTAACGTTGTTCATGAATAAAGCAGCGTGGCAACAGTGGTTTCTAATCTGGGTTTTATCTTCAGTAACACTGCACATGCTTCCATCTCTCACTGACATCAAAATCGCAATGGCTGGCTCACTGTGGATTGGGGTGTTTACTTATGTCGGCTTAATCTACGCAGCTTCACACACCACAACCGTTCTAAGAAGCGTCAATATCTATCTGGAAGAAATGGCAGGTTTGATGAGTGTTGGGGCAATCATCGCAACAGTCCCAGTCGCTATAACGCTACTTCAATTTATTTTCTCAACTATGAGTTCGCGTATGTATAACAAAAGCGTTAATTCATTAAAAAGAGACTAGACCAATGAAAATGACTCAAAAGAAAACATTAGCTGCGTTCATGATTTCAATCATGGCAGTCGGTTGTGCATCTAACGACATGACCAAATTGGAAGTAGAAAAGGCGAAGCATGACGCAACGGTTGACCGTGTGGATGAGACGCTGAGTAACATTCCTTCTTGGTACATGAAACCACCGAAGTCTAACGGTGAAGGCTTTTTTGCAGCCGGAACAGGAATGAGCTCTGACTTAGACATGGCGGTAACTAAAGCGAAGATTAACGCTGAGTTTGAATTGGCCAAGAAATATCGCCAAATCGTATCGGGCAGTGAACGTGCGTACACATCAGAAACAACCAATTCAGCGACGACGGAAAGCAAAGTCGTATCGTTGACCGAAAAGACAATCGATAAGCTGGTGGCGAACGCACAGCTCTCTGACTATGACGTAACGGATACAGAAATTATCCGTGAAGGTACTCAGTACCGCGTCTACTTATTGTCATTCATGCCATACGATTCGAACAATGATGGCAATGATGACTTATTCCGTGACGTTCGAGCAGCAAGGGACATTGCTTTTAAAGACTTAGAGCGTCGTGTAGATAAGGCAACAAACGGCAACGCTGTTGAGTAGGGTGGTGCCGTGTGAAGGCTATCAATCATCAAATAACAACAGCAAGCGCCTATTACATCTGCATGAATACCATGCAAGACACATTCTATTGGATGTCATTTGCAGGTATGGGTTTCGCGATGTTAGGAGCATTACTGCCTGACATTGACACCAGACATAGCAGGGTAGGGCGCATTGTTCCGTTTTTGAGTATACCGATTGAAGGCATTCTCGGGCATCGAGGAGCGCTACATAGTTTACTTGCCGCGTTCGGCCTTTGGTTCTTATGTGCGACGTATGAGTTTCCTTGGGCGTACTCGCTAACATTTGGCTATATAGGTCACCTTTTGGGGGATGCTTGTACCAAATCAGGCGTCAATTTCTTTTGGCCGATAACTACTCGGTATCGAGTACCGCTGACGCCAGCAAGTAACGGCTTCTTTGAGGCAATTACCACGCTTGGATGTGTCGTGATGGCGAGTTGGATTGCATTGAGATAAGTCCAAATTGAGGTTTAGGTATGAATACAGGTTAAGAAAGTACATTAGATAGGATTAACATCACACATTCCCCGTGTAAAACACGGATTTTGTGTGTGAGTTGGGATATAACACGGAAAAACTGTATTGCTTAACACGGTATCGGTAATGCAAACACGGATATCTTGTGTGAATACGCCTAATATTGGCAAATAACACGGGTAACATGTGTGATTAACCGGAAATTTGAGTGTTTACACGGATAATATGATCATCAAGGAGGGTTATGAATAGGAAGTATCGGTTAGCGAGTACGATATAGCGTAAATAGTGTGCATATACAGACTACAAAACCATCAAACCAACAGAAGTTCTTGTGTCTTGGCATCACCGGAAAATGTGTAATGAATGAAATAGCGACACGGAGCTTGTATGAACACCGTCCAGCAACCATTCAGGCACGGATTTTTTGTTGTAATTAAGGATACGATAAATGTTATGTCATGTGTTTACACGGATAATCTGTGTTGAAACACGGATAAACTGATCAAAAAACCTCTGTAGTAGGTTTACGATGGAAAAACACGGATTATTTGTAATGCTACACGGGTAAACTGATCATTGAAGCAGTTAATTTGTCGATTCAGCTTCAAAACACGGATAAAGAGTGATGATACACGGATAAATTGATCATTTAATGCCGAAATTTGAATGCCTCTGTTAAATAGGACGGGAAAACTGTTCTAAATAGACGGGGGCTTTGGTGTATCTTGGAATCAAACACGGATAAATAGATCAATACAGGTATTGGTTTGGATAAATTTCAAACAAATAAAATGCATAACCATAAGTATAAAACCTTTATAACTTAGTACCCAACCACAGACAAAACGTTATAAAACAACATCATACCAATTAATTTGAAGTGATATCTGCCATGAAATAAGTACGCGGATTATATGTGTTATTGCACGGATAAACAGATCAATAACGACAGAAATAGTACACTATAAACGCTCACTACTGCGTACATCAGCATGGTTAAAGGAATGGGTGTTCAATTTGTATTCAGGAAATTGAAAGCTTTATGGCAGATGGCCGGGACTCTCAAATGAAGAAACGCGGATTTCTTGTTGGGATACACGGATTTCTAGAGTTAATAACGGAAAAGCTGTGATACTAACACGGATAAAGTGTTATACTTTCACACAGTAGAAAATACAGTTGAGATTAGGCATGGATAGTAAGGTCACTACCTCGAAGAAACACACACTTCCAAAACAGTTTAAAAAGGCGCACAAGCTTGTATTCTCGCAGCAGGACCTTACACAACGTGAGGCAGACCTGTTTGCCTTGATGATAGCCCACATGAAGCCTGAAGACTGGGAAAACAATAATACTCCAACCTATCAATTCACCTCAACTCAGCTTTCGAGATGGTTGAACATTGATCCCAAAGAACTCGCAAAGACACTACGACCTGTTGCCGATAGACTGACTAAGAAAAACATTGGCGTGTTGGTTGAAGATGATACCAAAGAAATCCAGGAGTTCGACTTCATCTCGATATTCAAACGTGTGACATACAAAGATAGACGCCTGACAATGAAGCCCAATGAAGAGCTGAAAGACGCCTACATTGAGTATAACAATAGCTATGCGCTTATTACCACACAGAGTTTTCTTAGCCTGAAAAAAGAGTATGCTAAACGTCTTTACGAAATCCTTAGTCGTTTTAAAAGTGGCGGTACCTATCTGCAAACCTTTGATATTGAAGACTTAAAAGGCTTATTTGGGCTCCATGACCCAGCAGGAAAGATAAAGTCAGGTAAGCGATCCTTTTCCAATAACAGTGTCTTTATTGATCGTTGCATTAAAGCCAGCATTAAAGGTATAGAGGATGACTCAGAGACAAATCAGGAGATCATGTTCTTTGACTCTGAAGATGGCAGAACCCATGGTTATGAGGTTTACCGTGAAGGTCGTAAGATATCTAAGATCAAATTTTTATACCGTTGGGTAGAGAAGAAAGGCCCAGTTCAAAAACTCAACCTTGATGACATCAAACGTATAATCTCTTCATTAGAAATGAAGCGTGTCGGTGGAAGTGACCTCACGACTGACGAACTTAAGAACCTTGCACATTGCTATACGTCTATTGGGGAGCAGGACAGAGCAAGCAAGATCAATATAGCCATCAAGCGTCGCGAAAAAGAAGAAGAACAACGTGTGGAAATGGCACAATCTATTGAGAGTTTCCTAAACGAAATTAACAACCTATCTGTTGATGATAATTACTAATAAATACAATAATTTAAGTCACTTACACACAGCTAGACATAATGCTTTAAAACTATTCAGTGACAAGATGGTGATTACACGGATAAAGTGTGCTTTTAAAGAGAGCTAAAAGATCAATAAACAAGGATATACAGATCAAAGAATCGGATAGAAAGATCATAAGTTCGGGTAGGATGATCATACATTCGGAAAATGAGATCAAATATACGGGTAATGTGTAATTGAAAACGCCAAAAGCTCTTTCTAAACAGTTACTTACGATGATTCATAGTTATTATAGATCCCATACTTTCAATACTTAATAATAGAAATAAATAGTAATTAATATAGAGTGTAGATAATAACAGTAGTTCAAGGCCATGATTGCTTAAGACAGTTAACCATCATCAGGACAACTCCAACTACATTTCAAATTCGAATCGGTTGAAAAAATAAAGAACCCAACGTGGGTTCTTTATTTCGATTAACTGTCGTCTGAAACCACCCAATAGTCAGCCACCAGCCGCGTTATAAAGGCATCGAAGAATTCTTTTTTACCGAATACTACCCATTTCATTAAAATCATTGTTGCAGTAGCTACACAGCACCTCAGTTATTTCTTCATTCACTAGATAGTGGATTTCTTAGATACACACATGATACGAATCTTCGCCATCACCGAACGTTAGAATTCCCCCTTTTTGGATCAGCTCAGAAGGCAGTTCCAATTCCTTTTTGAAAGTCGAATCGATGAATTTATAGAAGTCGGGGCCAGTGTGATGAGCGTTCCCTCGCGGAAGTAAGTACAAAGTTACTTTTGTCATGGTAGAAAACCTTTGTCTTATCTCATGTTGATTTCTTTTGTATACATCAATGACCAATTCTATGAAGGAAAGTGAAAATCAAAGTGTTGTTCAACCGTGGAAAGCAAAAATGCCAAGGGTAAAGAGTCTTTTGTGGGTAAAAAAGGCCCTGCTCCAATGCAGGGCACTTTTATTATTGTTAAGTCGAAGCCTATCCCCAGGTTATCCGACTTTTCACCACACGTAACTGTCACCACACAGCACGCCAAAGAAGACTGTGACAATCTGCTTAGGTGTGCTGTGTGACGTTTGCTACACGCGGTGAGGGATCAGTGAAAAATACATTTTCAATAAATTCAGTCGAGGACTGGTATGATCAACGGGACATATCACCCGACTAATAAGGGAACTACCGGATAGTGGTAGAGAACTTAAAAGGTTTTGAGAACTGAATTAATTATAATTATGCTAGGTGGTTTTGTATAGTTTATATCCAAAGCGGTTGGCGTAACTTTGAACTTGGTGAAGCAACCGCAGGAAAGGTTGTGGCACAATGATGACACGCTTGTAGCAATATAGTGATTACGTTGTGGTACTACAGCTAAAAAAAACCCCCGTAGAACGGGGGAGTATGTGTGGTGATTTCGTAGTTATGCCTTACTACTTGTAGTTAGTCTGCTCCACTCCCTCCTTGGAGTGACTTTGCAGGGCCATACGAGTAAATACCTCCACACCAATATACGATGCTTCCTATTTACTAACTGCCTGCCTATTAGTTTGGTTTACCAGTTGGCTATACTGAAGGTTCACTTCTTCGATCATCTGTTGCCGACTAATTAGGCCCCCAAACTTTTTTTCACCAATATAAAAAGTTGGAGTTCCAGTAAGTTTCAGATCTCTAAAAAGTTTATTATTTTTATTTAAAATAGCACTTACTTGTGACGAATTCGCAGTCTTTTTGATAAGCGTACTGTCTAGCCCCATCAGTTCAGCAAGCTCGTATGCCTTCTGTGGGATGGACTGCTGCATTGAAAGAAGCTCTTTGTGGAATGCTGGATACGCATTGGGAGAGATCTGATTTACAGCAATGGCTATCTTCGCTAATTCAGCCGAATTAGGGCCTAAAATCGACACATCTTTATACACGAATCGAATGCGTTTGTCTTTACCTATTAGGGGAGCCAACTCTGTTGCACCTCTCTTACATACCCCACATGCGTAGTCAAAAAACTCTACGATAGTGATCTCTCCAGCTTCATTAAGAACTGGCGTATCTTCATCATAATACAAAGATTTTGAAAACATTTGTTTATGCTTCATTGTTTGGTATGTCCTCACGGATTCCACTCCTGCGATTAAGAGTTCAGGGTTTGATTGGAACGCTTTCATAAGCATCGAGTTGAATTGTTGTTGTGACATTTCAACTTCAGAAGCTGATGCGGTAGCTGCAGAACCAATTGCCAAAATTGTGAATAAAGTCGTCCCTGTCTTCTTGAACAAAGGTGCCATCATTAGATTCCTCGATTTGAGTGGTCGTAACATAGTGCTCGATGAACAACGTTATGTTTTCAATTAAGAGAACGTTTTTTCGAGATAGATTGAAACGGGGGGAGAAAATTGACGCGATGATCGGGGAAAACCATAATGAGTTTACCCACCCCAGTTATGAAAAAATGTATGGAGCGTTACTATGGACCCGATCAGCAGAATGAATTCCCTCATTACAGAAAGCTTTAATTCTGTAAAAGAATCGCAATCTGAAGTGCTTGAAACATTGGCCACTACAACAAGGAAGGTGTTCAAAGAAATTACTCAAACAACACCGAATTGGAGGCAGAAGCTTTCAGAAATTGCCAATGATGCAACTTGCGCCAATTATGTTGGCCACGTTGTCTCTAACAGACACACTCCAGCAGAGCTACTTCAGTCACGGGCAACTGACGACTTTGTTCTTAACGAATTACAAGTGACAGCGTTCGTGGTTTACGAAATGGTGGAACGAGGTTGCCCTGAGCCGACTCAACTCAAAGATTTGAATACTGCTATCCAGAACGTAACGCTGAAGTCATTAAACAGTTTCCGCAAGTTACTACGCCGCCATAACTATGATATCGACTATCTTTCAGATCGTGTACAAGAGGCTGCCTTGGAAACGATTCGTGCTGCACGCTGCTATAAGCATACGGGTATAGCGAGCTTTGATACTTACGCGAGCGCTCGCGTTAGGACCGTTGTATCAAGAAAAGAGCTCCACCATACACTGATGGTGAAAGTATCAGACCGGGACATCTCAGGCGCGTATTCAAAAGCAATTGAAATTAATTCCGAGAAAACCAACAACAAGCTGACCCCAGATTCCAGTGCATCATCGTACTTACCCAAACCATTGTACGACTTTGAGCATGGTTCGAACGATAATCGATATGGGGTAGCTAGTGGATGTAGCGACAATGTGGTGTCGGATTTGACGCATCTTAAGTTGAGACAGCACTTGATTGCCCAGTTAAAGACCCTCAATGTGAACGAGAAAGTTGTGATCATGAATGAGATGGGATTAGTAGCCGGTACATTGAATCGAAACGACTTGGTTGAATCTCTCGGTTTCTCCTCGTCTCGATATACCCAAGTTAAGACAAGCGCCTTACAAAAGCTAGGCGCACATAAGTCACTTTCTAAGTCATGGGAACGTGCGCTTGCTTAGTTGATGAACTCAATTCCACTCCCATTGTGACTATTGTTTGGCAGAGTATCGTTAGTTTCGGTATTCTGCTTTTTGTTGTCGGTCCTTTGGTATTGATCAGCAATCGGTGACGCAGCTGGTGGTGCGCTTTGCGTGTAATTGAAGGAATCTTTAATTTGAGCATATTTTCCAATGAAGGTTGTTTTTGCAGAGCCTATAGCTGATTTACGAGCTTTGCTAATAATTAAATGAGCGACACCAGGTTCATTTTGAGGATCATACATTTCCGGTCGATAAATAAAGCAGATGATATCCGCATCTTGCTCTAGCGAACCTGACTCTCGTAAGTCGGAATTAACTGGGCGTTTATCAGCACGCTTCTCGATATCGCGAGATAATTGGGATAGTGCTACAACAGGTACTTGTAACTCTTTCCCCAACGCTTTGAGCTGTCGTGATATTTCTGAGACTTCTAAGTTTCTATTATCAGTTTTGTATTTTTCACTGGTCAGCAACTGAATGTAGTCCACACCAATACCAGAAATCTTTCCATTATGCTGCCGATAAAAGCGACGTGCGCGACGACACAGCTCCTCGACGGTCATTGAACCGTCATCCATCTCAATATTGTAATCACCGGATCTACCTAGCGCAGATGAACAATCAGCCCATTGAGTATCACTCATGCTGGCGTTTCGAATATTACTCAGTGGTACGCTTGCCAAGTTAGATAGCAAATTCTCGCCAATCGATTCTGAGCTCATTTCAAGGGAGAAAAATAAGAATGGTGCATCGTTTTGATAACTTGAGTTTTTAATAACGTTCAGGAGTAAGGTGGTTTTGCCGTGAGATGGTCGGCCTGCAAAGATGATGAAATCTGCAGGTCGGAATCCACCAAGTGCTTCAAAGCATGCAAAGCCCGACTTAAATGCATTAAATTCCCCTTTGCTTCTGCGCTCCATGTTGTCCAGCGTTGCAGCAAAGGCATCTTTCAATGAAATTGGGCCTTGCTCATTGTCCTTTTCCACTTCGTCATAAGACTCAACAACAGAATGCATCGAACCTACGATTTCATCGGTCGTCTTGTTTGACGAACATTGTGTTAATAGCTTTTGAAGCTCCACCTGAAGTGTTCGTTTGTTGTTAGTGTCGTTGATTTGCGAAACATAGTCAGAAAGAGCATTTATGTTTGCTGGTTGCGCTAGTGACTCCATGGCAACTGTAGTAATCGCGTCGACACCCTCTTGCCCATACTCAGCGTACACACGCGCTTTAATCGTGTTTAAATCGATTGATTGTTTATCTTCATGCATGTAGTGGCATAGTGAATTTGGCCACCTGATTAAGAGGTGATGTATGATCATCTCGATACTAAAACAGGTGACATTATGACTAAGCGTGAAAGACGCACTTTTAACCCAGAATTTAAGCTTGAATGTGCTCAGTTGGTGCTTGACCAGGGGCGGACTTACAAAGAAACCTGCGAAGCAATGGGCATTGGAAGAACCACGCTAGAAAGCTGGGTGAGACAGCTCAAAGCAGAAAGAGCTGGCAAGGTACCAAGTGCATCACCATTGACTCCAGAGCAAAGAGAAATTCGCGACCTTAAAAAGAAAATCAAGCGAATTGAAGAAGAAAAGGAAATTCTAAAAAAGGCTACGGCTCTCTTGATGTCAGACTCCCTGAACGATTCTCGATAATCGAGAAACTCAAGAAGAGTTATGCTGTGAAACGGCTTTGTGAAGTGTTCGGGGTTCATCGCAGTAGCTATCGTTATTGGGTAAATAGAGATAAATCTCTGTCGTCAGAGCGTGTGCTTGTTCGTGTTGAAGTTCGCCGAGCTTATGAGCTGAGCAATGGTTCCGCTGGAGCGAGAACCATTGCTGATATAGTAACAGCGAGAGGCATTCCACTGAGTCGTTATCGAGCGAGTAAGTTCATGAAAGAACTAGACTTAGTCAGTTGCCAACTCCCCAAATATGCGTACAAAAAAACACAACAGGAACATGTTCATATACCTAACAGGTTAAATCGTCAGTTCGCGGTGACCGAACCGAACCAAGTCTGGTGCGGCGATGTGACCTACATCTGGACGGGACAGAGATGGTCTTATTTAGCAGTTGTTATTGACTTGTTCGCACGAAAAGTCATCGGCTGGGCAATGTCTAACTCACCAGATAGCGCATTGACTGGCAAGGCGTTGACCATGGCCTATGAGAGCCGTGGAAAGCCGTCAGGGGTAATGTTCCACTCAGATCAAGGTTGCCACTATACGAGTAAAAAATATCGTCAGTTGCTATGGAGATATCGAATTACTCAAAGTATGAGTCGTCGTGGGAACTGTTGGGATAACAGTCCTATGGAGCGAGTGTTCAGAAGCTTGAAGACGGAATGGGTACCAAAGAATGGCTATAGAAGTTTTACTGAAGCGAACCAAGCAGTAACGGATTATCTGGTTGGCTACTACAACCAGCATCGCCCCCATCAATATAATGGTGGATTAACACCAAATGAATCAGAACGTCAGTTCTGGTTTCCTTATAAAACCGTGGACAGTTTTACTTGACCACTACAGCAATTTGAAGCAGGTATCGATGAGAACCCGTGTCGCTGTATCACTGACAATGTGAGTTTCTAGGTCGAGTTCGTCAATAATGCCATCATGGGAGAGGATGAGGTTAATCACAGGGTGGTATAAATTAAACTTTAACATGGTAATGCCCATCGGATACTAGGACATAGTTGATACAACTTTTGAGAGTGAATTTAGAGAATTGAGTGGGGGAGGTGGTAGGGAAACCCAAAAAGTTAACAACGGAGTGGGTTTAATCGCAACAATCAAACGATTGGATTTTTGGGTTTCCCAAATTACTAAAGCGAGGCGTCGATGCCTCCCTCATAATCAAATTCGACGGACTCTGTGGGAGAGCTAATCCATGCGTCGATGATGTTATTACGTCGTGTCGTGTGGTATTTGCCTGACGGAAGTTTTTGCATAAATCCATCGGTGACCTGGTTGATGTCCAACGAGTAGCCCAGCTTCGAAATCTCGCCATGAAGTTTAAACATCACGTTATCCGAGATGTAGTGATAAGCGGTACTGCGCGAGATGTTGGCGTAGGTTCGATAGAGCTCTTCACATGGTTCCATTTTGAACTCATCTTCCAAAAGACTTGAGCTGCATTGAGAAAATAACAAGTTTACTCGTGCATCTAAGTAATCGGTGCGGCTGGGTGTGAGCATATACACGGCCAAACACGCGAAGGCGACAATTAAGCACGCAGTGGTTCTGACAGGGACACACTTAGTATTCATTTCCATAACGTTTTCCAGTTCCATTCATCTAGACAACCCAATATCAGAAATATGGCATAGACAGTCATGCCGAAATGAAATTAGTGGAACGATTTTTAGTGTTTCCCCCGTTTTGAATAGAAAACAGTGACCTCCTCTCGTTTAAGACGATGCCTAATGATGTGATGGAATCGAGTTCCTTTGTCAAATAAGGGGCTTAAATGGACTCGCTAATTCGTAAACCCAAGTAATTAGACGTGTATAACTGACCGTCAGAGTCTAAATCTTTTTTGACTTGGGGATTTTTTAATGAAAGTCATCGAGAATAACACCCTGCGCGAGTGTGTAGTCTGTAAACAACCCACACTAACAATGGTAGAAAATGGACACCAGGCAAAACGATACTCTTTATGTGAGAAGCACCACTCACAAATTGAATACGTGAGAGTTATACAAGTAATACAGCAATCTAAATTCAAGCGAGATGGAAAAACTCGGAAAAATGTCAAAATTGTAGATCCAAGAAAGAGCTTGGTTCGCTTTGATTTTTATTTTCGGGAATTAGCAGTGGAAGATTGTGGTAATTATATCTGGCTAGGCGCTAAAAATGGGCCATCTGTACAGGCTGTTCATGTGTACCCTGACAAAAGTGATGTTACCGACTACTTACTGGCAAACCCACCTTTTAACGCAAAAGGAATCCAGTACCGAACAATACGCAAGATAAACGTATGGGATCGAGGAGATAGAAACGAAATCCACTTATCCAACATACCAGAACATCACTACACGAAGAAAGGCATGTCTCTCAACGATGCATACGCACTACTTGTGAAACGTAAGACTGTAGTAATTCAGAAAGTTGGAGCAAAAAAAGTAGTGACCAAATCAGCGTAATAGAGTTGAACGGAGAAGCTAAATGGATTGGTTTGAACGATTAAGCTACGGGCCACAGGTTGATGATCTTGTGGTCAGCTTTTTTAATGGATGGGTTACTTGGGTGCATGGCCTTAGTCTGAATCAGCGTTTGGCTTTTGCTATGTCAACTATAGTGGCTCTCTTTGTCGTTAATTGGCTGTTTAAAATGATATTTCGTATTTTTGTAACCGTTAGGCGATGGCTGCGTAGAAGGTGTATCCCCAAAAAAATCAACCTTCATCTAGATAGGGAGCAAGATCAGCACATAGAGACGGATAAGCTTTTATTGGGCGGCTTTCGTGGTCTGTTAGTGACGCTCTTATTTATTGGGATAGTAGGAGGTGTAGGTGTCAAAATAATGAAGAGTGATAGTATCAATGACAAGCCTGATATCGGTACAGGTGTTTTGCACCGCGACATTGTTAAGCATTATGACCAAAACACATTAACTGTCGAGCAAATAGAAAAGTGCTTGGCTATAAGGCACTATCAAGACCAAAATCAGTCGCAAGCATTCGATTTACGCGCTCAGTTAGAAGAAAGGAAGCTCTACATCCAAAGCATAGATCACCCTACAAACTCAGATGTTCAAGCTTAAAACGTCCTAATTAAACAATACCAAATTCTTGCTGAGAAGCTTGATGCGGTAAGCCTTGAATGGAACAGTATCTGTGCTAATAAGCGTTACTATTTAGAAGATTATAATCATAGCCAATTCACAAATACCGATACCGTAGATATGTAAGCCACTTAAGAGGCAAAGCTTTGTGTCGAGTCTCAATGCTTAAAGCTAAGAAATGCGCCTTCGCTAGTCGAAACAGCAAGGTAGGATTGCACTTTCTCGGGTAATTTCCTCATCAACAATTTCCGCTCAACGAATGAAGAATAAAGATGAAGAGAAAAGGTGCATCACCACAGGAACATACTTAGTCAGCACTTATGAAAAGCGTGTTTGCACTGACTTTCAATCATTGGCCACGAAAAGGAGAATCACCGTGTTTTTCTTGCCAGATATCCATGACACCAAATTAGATACTGTTGCTCTGTCAAACGCGAGTAGATGCAGCATTGTCGCTGAAGTCGCAGGAGAGAAGTATGTCCCGAGAGACTTCCTTAACTTACTTGTGGTTGGCGAGGGGGGTAAAATCGGCAGTAAAGTCAAAAATACTAACGATTCCTATGACTTGGGTCCCGCTCAGGTGAATACAATCCATTCCAAATACATCTTACGAAACTACCCTAATAAGTCTTGGGTAGATGTTGCCACTGACCCTGTTCTCAATATCAGCATCAGTGCCGATATATTCAAAGGATGCCTTACATACGCTAAGGGTCATGTTTGGGAAGCAGTCGGTTGCTATAACTCAAAGACCGTCAACATTAAGACCAATTATCTAATCAGAACGATGAAAACTTGGGATTACATTCTGAAACGACCATCCTTGAACTGCTCGGAGTATTGGTATCAGGATTAGAGCTAACTTCGTCTCCCCCAAATTTCAAATAGTAGCTCAAATTCCCTCCGCTATTTAGCAAAATCGACTCCTACCACAAGTAAGATGGGGTTCTCATGTTTATAGGAATTCACTATGTCGATACGTATAAATAGAAAGACACTGACCCTATGTGGCGTACTCGTACTGTCTGGTGTTCTGGTTCTAAAGTTCTCTTCTGTTTCTTTCGATGATTCTCATGCCTATGTTGGCCAGTGGAGCTCTGTATCGTCAGACGGCGCTGCAGAATTCAACGTCGGATCTGACTACATTGAGGCGTTTGGGAAGCGATTACCCGTTGACGTGATTGTTAATGATGACGGCTCCGTGTTGGCTCAGTCTCCAAACCAAAACTTTAGAATCACCAAAACCACCAGCGGTGTTGAGTTAACTGTTACACGTAGGTACATCGAAGAACCGGTCGAGAAGATTTATGAGCTGACTCTAAAGCAGTAAGCGCTCGCAAAGATGTTTTAAATCGACTTCATATTACTCAGAGCCATCAAAACTAAATGATAGTGCTCAGGCGTGTATAACTACTGCATTATTGAATCAGAATGAAGCGCGAGAATGCTGGATCTAAAGTACATCAAAGACACATTTAAAGTTCCTGTTTGGCAAGTGTTGTTGCGATTACCTCAATCGTATCTGGACACGAGACAAGTGGTATCCGACTTTTCCTATCTTACGGACAGTGACTGTATGGTTGTCCAAGGGACTGTGACTTCTATTTCTGAATCATACAATCGAACGACCGTCATTAATGGAAGCATTGTTGACTCCCGAAACGTCGCTCAACGTTTTTCTCATTTTGCCAAATTAGACAGTGAATACGGACAACAATTGGCAAGTCGAATGAATGATCGAGGTTATTACTTGTGCAAAGTGAAACAAGTCGGAAACGCGCTGTTTATCAACCACCCGCAGCCATTGAATGAAAAATTCATTGGTAAAATCACTCCGGTCTATAAAGTCAAAAGTAAGCAACTCAAAGGGTTGAAGTATGCTGAGTTTTTGGAGCAGCATATTGACGAACTGATCCCATTGACGGCAAGAAAGATACGAGAAGAACTAGCGAAATTAAATTTGAGTAACGGGAAAATTCGACGGTTGTTAGAAGCGCACTCGCTGTGTTTAGAAGACGTTTTGAGATTTGTGCATTTCCCAAATTCATTGGAAGAAAGTGAACAATGCAACGCTATCCTACAAAGAATCGCCGCTACTTTGTTGTTCTCAGAAGTGGAAGGCGAACCAAATTTAACTCACCCATTTCAGCTCGATAAAGACGATACCTATTTCAATGATGTCGTCCCGTTTCAACTGACGGATGAACAATTGGATGCCGTGAGCGGTATCAAAGCCGCGATTAACAACAGAGCCCCACGGAGTGTCTTATTCGGGGATGTGGGTACGGGGAAAACCGTCATTGGCGCGATACTGACACGTCATGTTGTTGATGCTGGTGGTTGTGTCGTCATTATGGTTCCCAACCTAATATTAGGAGCCCAAATCTATAAAGAGATCGACAACTGTTGGCCAGATATTGGCATCGAGTTTTTATTGTCTGAGAGTGAGCATGACAACTTCGTAGGTAAAGGCTATCGATGCATCAACGAGATGACAGAAGACACCCTTGTCGTGATTGGTACGACGGCCTTGCTTCATCATCACAACAATATACCTATTGACCTCCTTTGGATCGACGAAGAGCAAAAAATGGGGCTTGAACAAAAAGAATCCACATTAATAACCCATGGCCGGACTCATCTGTTGTTGTCTAGTGCTACGTGCATTCCTAGAACGCAAGCGATGATGAGTTTTGGCATGCTGCCGTACTTCAAATTAACCAAGTACCACACACCTAGAGAAGTGATCACTACCCGTTACGAGCATACCCAAATCGATGAGGTTATCTGTCGAGTTGAAGAACGCATCAGTCGTGGTGACAAGGTGTTAATCATTAGCACCATGAAAGGTGAATCCAAAGCTCAAGCTGTTTCACACAGAGCCAGTGCTGAACAACTCTTTGATGACTGGAAAGCGATGTATGGCGATATCGTAAAATTGTCCCATGGTGGATTGTCCAAACAAGACAACGAAGTTGCGATTAATGCGATGAAGTCCGGTGAGGGAAAAATATTGATTGCGACCACATTGATTGAGGTCGGGTTAACAATACCAAAACTAAACTATGTCGTTGTGCTTAACCCAGAAAATTTAGGGGTGGTGACTCTTCACCAAATCCGAGGCCGCGTAGCGCGGGAAGGAGGTATCGGACATTGCGACCTACTACCTACAACAAAACTCAAAGCGCCATCCATAGACCGACTAGATTTGTTGGTAAATCACTCTGATGGATTCAGCTTGGCCGAGGCAGACTTGCAATTACGTGGTATGGGGGACTTGAAGAACGGCAACAATCAATCAGGAACGTCGAAATGTATTTTGGTCGACCAGCAATTATCACTTGGTCTTCTAACCGATACCTTAGAAAGACTAACTACAGCGGAAAGGTGTCTTACCTAATGACAGGTATAGACAAACAAATAGGCAATCTCAATTGGGTATAAATCATGACTTAGGGATGAGAGGAAGTTCTTATGTACGACGACATTATTTATGGATTTAAACTGATCGCTTTTTTAATTGCTCTGGCGTGTATCTGTAAAGGTTCCAAGGTCAGCAGCGTCAATAACATGCATACATTATACTGTGGCGTTGTTCTGTTCATGGTCATATGGTTTATGACCGGAGTTGAAATGATTACTCCAGGAGATGCGCCATGGGAATACTTGTTAATTTCAGGGAATGAAGATGATTGGTTTAAAGCCCTATTAGGTGGGGCGGTGCTGCTGTGCCTGCCTGTAACGGTTATAGCCTTTTGTGCAAAAGATATTGAGGGGAGATTAAAAGCAAGGGACAAATCAAACGGGTAACTTTTTTGCAATAAATGTTCTCATAGTTTGCACAGTTCTCGCATATTCGCACGAATAGTCTGCATAAAACGAATGCAAGTTACTGAAACGTAGGGCTATTAAGTCTTATGTTGCAAATTTGAAGACAATTGCTGCAGATGATTAAAAGTGATTATTTAGCGTTAGAATTGATATAGGTGGGTATCATGAAATTATTACTCTCAAGTAGCGTTAGCTTTATTCTCGGAGTGACAGGCACGCATTATTTGTCAGATGAGTGCGAACTTTCACATTCTGTTGATACCCTGAATAATGGACCAGTCGTTGAGGTGCCGGTAACCCTAGACTTCATGACTACGACGGCATTGGATGTGACCGATATACCATCGACATTGGAGCATAAACGCGTAGAGACAACACCTACTCCCCCTTTAATTGGTGACACTCCTGATAAGTCTCGGACGGTAAACTGGTCAAAGCCGTCCGTGGAAAACGAAGAGGAAACTCAAATTTCATGGAATGACATCGAGAGGTTAGCACCACACTTAAGTTACGAGGAAAAGCTAGATTTGGAAACCCTGTCGTATACCGATCCCTCTCTAGCTGTTGCACGTTTAGCGAAAGAAGCTCAGTACCCAAATACGGGTGATCCGGAGAAGGACATATTACTCAACGCACTAAGCGGGGTTTCCCCTGTAATCAGTCACTTTATAGTGACACTTGATAGCATGTATATGGATAAATGTGGGACTTCATTAATGGCAGACAGCTTCAATGACATTATGAAAATGAATACTGACCTCTTATTTCAGTATAAGAAAATGAATTACCCAGCTCTAAAGGAGGAGTTCATGAACACAATACCGTGCGATATAAACTGAGAAAGCGAACCCCATCTCCTCACTACTGCAAATTGAAATCCATTCTTAACTGCAACACATCACCTCTTTCTCCAATCAGAAAGTCAATTAAGCCGTGAAATAAGGCTCACTAATTTAAATTCTGCATATCTAAGTTTGGCAAACTCGTGGGACTAACTAGGAGTGTTGCTATGAAATGGTCAAACAAAATTCACAGAATATTGGGTTTAGGGTTGCTTGCCAGCACTCAAGCAACTGCTGAACCCCCGACGCAAGATTTCCTCAATGCCGACATCAACGTGGTTTCCAGTTATGAAATTGAAACCGACAAACTGATTATGATGGAGCTGGACACAGGTGAAATGTTATTGGCCACCGGTGATGGAAAATTTCTAATTAAGGGCGGTTCATTGTTCTCAACTGTCCACACCAAATTCGTTAACTCCCCTCAAGAACTTTACGCGGCGTCACATGTCGACTTGAAGAAAATGAAAATCAACCCAGAAGAAGATTTTGCGGGGTTTAACTTAAACCCGTTAGCCAAGGTATTCGGAGGGACACTCTTTATTGCACCAACGGGATGTAAACATTGCGGTGACTTCGTTGAAATCCTTGAGAAACAACACCCAGATAAAAGGTTCCGTATAGCCATCGTGCCAGTCTTTGATGATAAGGAGTATGAAAACACGTTGTTAGCACAATGTTCCGATGCTCCGGACAAAGCTCTACGCGCCTTATATGAAGGTACTTGGTCTGAAGCGAAATACCCCCGCCCACCGAATAGCCAATGTAAAGAAGCCATTACCAAAGTGAATTCAACTTACGCGTCTCTCCAAATAATGAGTCCGGGGCGTGTTGGACTTCCTGCATTTTTTAACAATAAAACATCTTCCATCATTGGGCTACCAACGAGTAAGGCTCAACTCACGTCCATTATCGTAGAAGGAATCGACCTATGATTAAACAATCCATATTTATCTCATTTGCGCTGCTTACTTTAGCCGGTTGTTCTGTCGTAGGCGAAGAAGAGGGCGTGTGTCCAGGCGCGAAAAGTGGTGTAGCGTGTGCGTCCGTCCGAGAAGTTTATGAGCTAACCAATGTCTATAACAATGCTGAAGACTATGCGAAGGCGACAGGTGACGAACGTGTCATGGTCACAGACGAAGATGGCGAAACCATCACAGGGAAAGAATACAAAGAGAAATACGGAACGGACATTGAGGCTGACTCAGCATCAGTGAATGAAACCCAACAACACGCAAACTTTTCTCAAGCTCCAGCGTTAGCTTCACCCGAAGCGGCATATCAGCATTTACTTCTTCCGGCTCCAGAACCCCTAGCCATGCGAAAGCCTGCCGATATTGTCCGTACACTGGTGCGTCCATATACAGACAAAGAAACCTTACAGATCCCTGGTTATGGATTCATCGAAGCAACACAGCGAACTTGGGTCGTCGATAGAAGTGCTAAGACCAATGACTCTCAATACGTCAATTTCCATGTCAGAAAGGAAAGCCAAGAGCAAAACTACGATGTGAATGATGATGGTCAGATTGGCGTCGAGTCACGCAATGCAAGACCGGCTATCAGCGACTCTGAGTTAAGAGAGAATGCGCGAAGTAATGCGAACTCGCTAATCGATCAACTGCGTCAATAAGGGGGCATATATCATGGGTGCGATTTCACGATTTTTTAAGCAATTCGAAAACTCCAAATTTGGCGATCTTCTCCCTGTCTTGGACTACAACCGAAAGCACAAATATTTCGAGCTCGAAGACAGTTACATTGGCTTAATGTACAAGATTGAAACGGTGCCAGCCGTTAACGATGAGTTACAGGAGCTATTAGAACAAATCTATAAGGCCGATTGGCCGGAAGACACGTTTATTCAGGTCTTGTTTTGGGCGAATGATAATTTAAGCCCTTTCACCAATAGCTTTTCTATGTACCACGGAGGTCGACAAACAGGTGAGGCAAACGACAGACTGAATTCGATTTCAAAGGGGCTGATTAACCACTTCCAGCAATCATCACAATCAGGGTTTGGTGATAGCGACTGTCGAGCTCGCATGTTTGATTGTTACTTCGTAGTGAAGGTTCCAATCAAAGGCAACTTTGGCGTGCCTACCAAAAAGGAACTTAAACACTTCAATAATCTACGTACTGATACAGAAGAGTCGTTGAACAAGGTCGGCTTGTTCTGTACCCCGATGGATCAGTGGGGCTGGCTACACTTCATGCAAAGGCTCATGAACAGAAAGGACTCGTCAACTTGGCGCAAAGGAGACGTTAATAAAAACGAAGCCTACATGCCCCGAGATCAAGTTCAGGAGCAGGGCGGTAAAATCGAGTTTACCGATTCGAAGGTCATCATTGATGAGCGGCCTATATCGATGCTTACTCCCAAAGAATACCCAAAAACACTGGGCTTTGGTGACATGCTGAATGTCTTTAGTGATTGGCGATATGGGCATTCTACAGCATGGTCGAACTTCATGATTGTATTGAATGTCCATTACCCTAACTCTAAAAAAGAAGAGGGTAAGATTAAGCGTCGCCGTAAATACATGACAATGCAGGCAAACAACAAATTAGTAAATTGGAATGATACTGTTCGTTGGCAGCGAGCTGACTTTGATGAAGCTTTTACCAAAATTGAGCAAAAGAAGTCGAAGATGGTGAATGCGTATCTTCAGTTTATGATTTTTGGTGATGATGAGGAGCATTTAGAGACGGAGATTGCACGCTTCAAGAAAGTAGCTTCAACCCCTGCAGGATTCGAATTGGAAGAAGACAAGTACATGACTCCACCTATGTTCCTGCATTCATTACCTTTCGCACCAGACCCTGTGACTCGCAAAAGATTAGACCGCTATAACTTAGTACCGTCTGATGTCTGCGCGTTCATGAGCCCGATAATTTCCAGTTCATCTGGCAACTCACCAAGTAAACCTGTGATCCCCTTTGTAACCAGAGACATGTCGATGTTTGGGTTCAATCCTTTTGAAACCGATGGCTCAATGAACGGTATCGTTGTCGCGGAGTCGGGCTCGGGCAAGTCGGTTCTCGTCCAATACATTGTGACGTGCATATTGGGGTCAGGCAAGATGCCAAGCCAGCATCTATGGAACATGATGAATTTACCCAAGTCAGAAATCGATAAGCTGATGAAGACCGCTCGACATATTGCTGAAGCCAAGCGCGATGGTGGTATGGCAATGATTATCGATGTGGGTCGAAGCTACTACCGTTTGTGTGAAGCGTTGAATGGTCAATTTATCAGTTTTGGTCAAGATATGAAGTTCTCACTCAACCCTTTCCCGTCCATTGTTGAGTTCAGTGGTAAGGAAGGGCAGGCTGGTATGATTTTGGAAATGCTGTCGGTGATGGCAGAGCCCAATGGTACGCTCACGACGTTGCAGAAACGTGGTATGACGACCATTTTGAAACTGATGTGGGATAAGCATGGTCGCGACTCAAGTGTCACTATCTTCGCTGATATGTGTTCTGCGAGCTCTCGTAAAGAGCTGAATGACATTGGTGAACAGTTAAAACCATTCCGTGAAGGCGAAATGTTTGGCGATATGTTTACGGTCAATAAGCCGCCCCCAACGCTAGACAACCCATTCATTGTCTGTGAATTAGAAGAGCTGAAGTCGCAACCGGAATTGCAGGTAATTGCCTTAATGCAGATCATCAACCTGTGTTACCAACATTTCTTCTTGGGTGATGCTCAAGCCGGTTCTCAGCGTCGTTCGAAAGCCTTCATTGTGGATGAGTGTTGGGAGTTCCTTCAAGAAAAGCAAGGGTCCACAGGTGCTAACCCAGTATCATCGTTCCTTGAGAGTGCCTTTAGGCGTTTTAGGAAGGTGGATGCTAGTGCTTGGATTATCACCCAATTGTTGAGTGACTTGTATGGTTCATCTGTAGGTAAAGCCATAGCCGCCAACTGTGTATATCGTTGCTTCCTGTATCAGAAATCAGACACGATTAATCAAGTTAAAAATGACAAGCTGGTGGCATTGTCAGACCAAGAATTCGAAATTCTCAAATCGATTAGGACCCGTAAAAATAGGTACTCAGAAATCTTCTTCCAAATTGGTGATGACATCAAAGAGGTTGTGCGTTTTTACGCGCCTCCTGCAATGCTGCTGATGTACTCCACGGACCCGAAAGACAAAATGGAATTAGCGGCTCTGATGGAACGGGGGTACACCCAAGACCAAGCCATCGATAAAATTTTAGAGACGCGTCGGGTCGAGTCATTTGCGACTGACATGGATGACTTGGAAAATGAAGACGAAGAACAAGTCGAAAACGCCGCATAACAATGTCCTTTCTTTGAAAGAAAATAAGTTATGCAAATGATCTCCCAAATAGGCAAGCAGGCTCCAAAACCTGCTTGTCAATTTAAAGTCCAAATTACCTTCCTTGTTTGAAAAACTTATTTCTACCGCTCCTTACAATGAAAATCACACCCCAACAATGGTCACTATACAATGAAAATTCTAACTATGGTTTTAAGCACTTTGGTCTTCATGAGTTCAGCTATGGCTAACACCAGTGACGACATAATCAGTCGTTACAAAGAAGCGTGTGGAACGGAGTGTGGGGACACCATCGCCTATTTGTCACGCTATGCTTCCGCCCAATGTAACATTCCTTATGATTCAGTCGTAGAAACGTCTGTGGAGCTTACTGGACTTCAATTTGTGGCGATCTCCATTGCAGTCCAACACCCACTTGCTCACTCATTGCAAAATTATGCTTTGAAGAGTCTTGATTGTTCGGACTTGCAAAAGTGGTCTAAGTCCATCGAAGACTACTCGTTCGTGCTAGAGGCAAACAACGGACTCCAAGGCTCCAATGTCTCAAGTAGTAATTAGAATGAGTGAGGTTATGGATGTTGAGTACTAACCAATGTAATGAAAAATCAGGCAACAACGTGAAGGTGACATGGCTTCTGGTGTGTGGACTTGTGGCCTTAATCACTATTGTTACCGTGATGTTGTGGACAACGAGAGCGAATCGATTCAGTGATTACACGATGATGGAAAAATCATCACGAGAGTATATTTTAAACCTGTATGCAATGGACAACTCAACAATAGATTCAAAGGCGATTCAGTGGCCTGATTTTGCTGTCGCTCATGGTGGGGTGCAGTCAGTGAATTTGGTAACAAAAGTTTGTAAGTCTGAGGCGTCAGATGCCACCTGCTTTTTTGCGTATCAAACTTCCTTTAAAGACCAAAGCCATACCATGACATATGGAGTCAGGGCGACAAATGATGAAAGTGAACCGCTGAATATTGAATTGCTCAATGCAACTGGGGGGCGGTTGTTGCTTTCCATGCCAGATCCCTTTGTGAATAGCCCTGTGGTGGAGGTATTGGAATGAAGACGCTACATTTTCTTGTCGGATACATCTCTCTTCAATTTGGGATAATTGGTTTTTTTACAAACCCATTGAATAGCATGTCACTCACAATAATTTGCTTTCTACTGGTGGCGGTATGCTACTGTCTTGTCTCCCCGTTTATCAAATGTCGTTTACAAGAACTCAAGCATTTTGATAAATTTGTCTTTGAGATTTATCAGTCAAATCGACGTCATCCATTGTCTGAAAAGTTTGGAACGGAAGTATCTAAACACCTGTCTAAAAATGCACAATTTTCTTCTGATAAAAAGAAAGACATCGGCGCATATGTAGCCACGGACTTCTACTTGTCCTTATGCACGTTCGGTATCGCGGTCGCGCCAGGTTTATTAATCCATATATTTTTACCATAAGTCTTCATTCTCATTCAGCCCCTTCATAGTCGTGAAGGGGTAACAATCCAAATCCCTCCTTTACAATGAATGCCGCTAGAAAACTTTAATCCTCAAAAATAGGCTTGTTAATTTAAAAAATTGCTCTCGACCTTATTTAACCTATCCCAATGAAATTGCGTTTGGAGTTGAAGAGCACTATGAACAAGTTAATCAAAATTCTTATTAGTTGTTCACTAACAGTTGTAGGGACTGCTGCTGTTGCGAAATCAGTGTACATCATCGGTTCCATAACGAGTGTGCCGCCAAAAGTAGAGTTTACTTACCCTGATGAAATCTATCGTGGCGTGAAAGAGTATTCAGCCTTAGCTAAAGAAGCCGCAGCATCCGGTTGTAGATTAGAAACAGTGCGAGAAGAAGCGTATACGTCTGACAGTAGTAATCTAAAGTGTTTCTTCGAATGGACAGGTGATACCGACCCGAGCTGGAATGCGAATGGATTAGCGCTCGATGGTCGACCTACCGCAGCTGCAGGAGAGCATTACAGTTCATATCGCATTTCTTACTTCAATGGTATTGAGAAAGAACGCATCACATTAATTGAAGACAGCGTGGCCTACACTATCCTTGAACCCGTTCCGCCTGTGATTGTAAATGTCACCACGGACACTACTTCAGCTCAATATCAAGGCTTGAGCTTCATTACGCACGATAAGAATGAAAAACTTCGCAAAATTACCGTTGAGGTCGAGCCTCGTCCATTTGATCAGGTGGTGGCCTTAACTCAGTTCGGTGAATCGTGTGAGGTGCCTGAAGGCCAAGATTCTTGCGTGGTCGCCATTTCTGCCTTTCATTTATCTGGTGACGATTCACTGACAGGGCATCTTACCACAGCATTAAAAGTCTCGGATAAATACGATGTCGTATCAGCCCCGAACAGTCAGATCCAATACGCGTGGGATTACAGACCACCCGTTATTGAGCAGTATGCTGTCAAAGCTGTCGGAGATACCACTAGCAATGATATTTCGATTGATGTTGGTGGAGAAACGGTGGTTGTCCAAAACAATGAAGCTGTCGTCGTTCTCAGTTCGCCGCACAGTACCGATACAGCAAATAAGTGGTGGTTACCATCCAAGGTTAGTTTGAGCTTTGAAGAGCATACAGATCATGTCGGTGTATCCGATTTCGTTACGCT
This sequence comes from Pseudoalteromonas sp. G5_S1_14_S5, assembly GCF_054968605.1. Classification (NCBI taxonomy): domain Bacteria; kingdom Pseudomonadati; phylum Pseudomonadota; class Gammaproteobacteria; order Alteromonadales; family Pseudoalteromonadaceae; genus Pseudoalteromonas; species Pseudoalteromonas sp. G5_S1_14_S5. Next base: position 54,714 of record NZ_JBQKUM010000008.1, read on the forward strand.
AGAGGGTAGGGATATAGGCGATTTATTCAGAAATGAACACGTTACCTATACCGAGAAGACAGTAGACAGCTTTGGTATCCCTCAACAGATTGGCAACAAGTTTGTCTATCGAATTCCGCTCAGTTCAGTGGTAGATGGATTTTATCAAGGCAACATAAAAGCCTTAGATAGATTTGCAAACAGAGGTGACAAGGAAGTGACTGCAATGCAGTTAGACCGTTTACCTCCTGAGATTCGTCTGTACAACAATGACACGCTGTTTAGTACTGGTGATGAAATCAACTTCATGGAGCATATGATTTTCACCGTGCAAGATGAAACCAGTATTGAGAATGAAATCACTGATATTTTGCTTGATGGCGTACCCGTTGAGCATATTGGTGAATTCAAGATGGCTCGTGCGATCAAAATGGAAACCCCATGGGAGTCCAATACAGTTCATAAAGTCATTGTGCGTGGTAAGGACGGGAACAACAACGTAGTTCAAAGAGAGTATTCCATTTCATTCTTACCTTTAGACTTCGAGTACGACAACATCAGTGATCGCAAAGTGGCACTTGTGCAGAACCAAGACATCACATTCGCACAAACGAAAGGTCGAGCTTGTAGAATGTTCAAGTCAGAGCATGAGGCGGTACAAGGGATCAAAAACCCGACTCAAATGACTTGTTCCGTGAACTGGACAGTCATCCCTCAAGGTTTGGAAGAAGCATGGGATACTGCGAGCCCTGAGCTGATTGGTGTATTTGAAAATACGGGTCCTGCGACAGTGGAAGCTGAGATTTATATCCATGACTCTGAAGGCCGAAAAAACTTAATCAAAGTCGACGATACAAGCCTAATCGTTCATACCCCAGATACTCCAGAGATCATCTTCGACGACGACGGTATGTTTGAAGATGGCATATATGCGGTTGAGATGGGGCAATCTAGAATCGGGAGATATCGAGTTAAATCAGCGGCATCGCCTATTTACATTACGCTCCTTAAAAATGGTGAAACCTTAGAAAGCCAATACATCAAACAGTCCAATCGATACACCGAGCACACTATCACTAAGTTAATCACAGACAGAAACAGTGCAAACCACCGAGATTTGTGGCAGATGGATGATTATGCCGTTCAAGTTCATTACGCCCGTTTACCAGAGCAAGTGATTGAGAGTGCGGTGAAGACTTATGCGGTTCCTTCTACACGAGCAAGGCTCAAGGTTGAGCAAACTTCTCGTGAAACGTCCACCGTTGACACATTCAAGGTTAAATCGAAATTTGGGCTGTATAGTAGCTTTTACCGAGATGTCGTATACAAATCTGAAGAGCTTGGTGATTGGTCTGTTCGAATTGCTGTCATGGACAAAGAGAAGAACCTACATGGCCTGACGGATTGGCAAGATATGAACGAATCAGGTATGAACGACTTTGATGTAAACTTCTCATCAGATGACATCGGTGACCTTCGATTCTATGCACAAGCGAAACTAAAATCGCCAAATGAAAATTATGTTTCAATGGTTCGCTCTCAACGCGGGACATTGAAAATCATGAAAGGAACGGCAATCGAAGGTGAACTGCGTACACTGCGTATAACGGGTTCTGTACCAATGAATGCTGCTATTCAATATCAACATCTTACCCGTGATGACAAAGACGCCTCTGGTGAAGTGTCATGGTACATATCGGAAGACAATGGCAGTACGTGGAATCTATATGGAGAACCTGGTAAGCGCTTTTCTTTCAGTACCGCAGTAGAAGGTATTTGGTTGGTGAAAGGTCATGTTCCAAATCGCTTCACAGGGGAGATAGCAGAAACGGACGTCGTACAAATCATGGCGTACCGAGTGCCACAAACTGAACTAGTTGGGGCAGCAAACCTGATCACCGGTATGACAAGAACGTACACTCTTCTTGATCAAGGTGAAGAGGCGGATGCGGGTAATATGCTCATCAAATGGTCTATTGATGGTGGAGTCACGTTCACTGAAGGTGGCAGTACACTCGAATACACTGCAACAGGTGAAGGCAGTAACAAGATTATCGCAAAAGCGGCGTATCTTGGTTATGAAACCGATGAACAGAGCTGGGCAACAGAATATCGCTCAGTACGTTCTCAGCGAGCCAAACCTGTTCGAGTCAGAGTGAAAGGGGATACCGATGTTGAAACCACCGATACGTTAACTTTGGTTGGAGATGTCGATACACCGTATTCCAATATGGACTCCGAACTTGAAATTGAATGGGTAAGACCAGACAGAACCATTGTCGATTCGAATGTTGTGGACTTTACCCCAACGAATGATGATTTGGATCGAGCTGACTTTCATACATTCACACTGCGTGCGTGGGTTAAAGATGCTAAGGCGTTAACGTATGCGGAATTCGACCATAAGGTTCGTGTATGGGAGTATCAGTTCCCACAATTCGACGCGGCGTATAAACAGCGTGTGCTCGTTGCACCTTCAGTGATTGAAATCTGGTTACGACGTCCAATTGGCGCGAATTTACGCGAGTACTATTTGTATGAGTGGAACGGACAAGGCCGACTGGAGCTGACGAAAGATTACGGACATCGAGCGCGATTTACCGCAAAACAACCGGGCATATACCCGATCTCGGTGACGGTAGAAGATGATCGCGGTAACTACGACACCTTTACTGAATATGTGGAGGTATTGGAACCTGAGCCGATCACTGTGGATTTAACTGCACGGTATAGTAACAGTTACCAACGTTCGCCACTTGATGTTAATGTCCGTCCGACAATTCGAGGTGGTCACCCATCAGACCGAGTGGCAGACTATCAATGGTATGTCGATGGTGAGTTACAACCTGAGCTAGAGAAGTCATCAGCGAATATTGAGAACCTATTAACGGGTGATCATGAATTGAAATTGAAAATTCTCACCAACTACGGTCAGGAAGCGGAAGCCATCATTCCAATTGAAGTGGTGCCAAACCAACCACCGACGTGCTCTATCGATTATCGTATGTACTCGAAGACCGCCCGTATCGAAGCAAAATGTAAAGACTTGGATGGTAAAATGGTCAAATACGATTGGACAGTTGGTGATAACGTGCGTCGCAATATCGGTAAACGGATTTCAGAGTTAAGACAACCGGGCGAATCAGAGTTAGTGACGGTTGTTGGCTATGATGATTCTGGAGATACCGCCACAGCACAAATGGTCGTGCGTTGGTAAGACTATGACCGAGATATAAGGACGTCCTTGTGTCGTTATTGGTGCATTTAGACTCTTCCGTTTAAATGCACTTTTTTATTGGATGGGTGTAGCTAGGTTGTCCACGTTTTCATTGAATGAAATGCAATACAAGCACTGAACTGTTGCCCCATCCAAGTCATCTTCATCAAACAATCTGTCATCAGACAACCATTCGTCTTGCATCGCCTCTGTAATCTCTTTGGCCATAAACACAGCAAGAGTGGCGTTAGGGTATTCCGAAGCAAGGTAAGCCTTAATATGATGCTCTAGCATCGGTTCAATGGAGTGAAGCCATAGGGACTCATTGCTTGAATGAGCCATAGTTATAGCAAGTCGAGCTTGAGTCATTGCAGACGGCAGCGATAGGCTTGTAAATTCAGTTCCATAATCTCTCTCCTTAGCGTTTATTCCAAAGGCTAAATTTCATCACACGGGTAGATACCACAGACTTTGCACAAACGTCGGCCCATCAGTTTCTCTGATGTGTGAGTAGAATAAAGCATCATACCAAGTAATAAAAATTCATACTGAGTATCAAAGTATCATACTAAAGGCAGCGAAGGTTATAACTCGCTGCCTTTTTACCGTTTGCTTCTTAAGATATATTCCCTGTATGCCTACGGGTATCTATAAGTCGGGATTTACTATTTGCTGAGTGCGTTCGAAGACATCGAGCCCTTGTTGTTTTAGCCAATAGGGGATGTCAATCAGTACCCAATTTTCTGATAGCTTGTTACCTTCCCGGTAGTAAACATCGACCACTTGCATGTCTGCACGGATCTCACCGCCGGGCATTCCTAAGAAACCACCGATAGGTGTATTCGACAGGTTTGGCCAACCAAAAAAGCAAGAGAAGTTACCTTCTGCGAAACGACATACGTGGCCATTAAACTTTTTGTCTTTTAAGTTATTGCGAAACGGTAGCTGGTGCTGCTGTTGGTAACGAGGGATCGTGTAAGACGCACCGATGCCACATGGACCATACCAAATCATATCTTTCGACCAGCTCTTCTCTAGTACCTCTGGTGGGCACCCCATCGCGCCGCTGTCGTTCAGAGTAGATAGGTCATCGACCATTTGATTAACGAGAGCTAGCGTAGCTTGGCCTTCGTTTGGCGCAGCATCTTCGAACAAAAGCCCATCGTGGTTGCGAGGCCCTGGGTAGACGAAATGTTTCCCTGTTGAAGGCGGTAGTGGGTAACAGCCTGCTTGATCCATCATGCCCAACAAGTCGAGAAAGAGCCCCGTTTTGGTGATCTTACCGTTTTGGACACAACTAAATTCGGCGTAGCGGATATTTACGATCTTGCCGGTAGGGCGCATACCTAGGAACTCGGCATCAAACAGCCCCATAAAATGGCCCATACTCATTACCCAAATTTCTTCAGGGGCAACGTCATTATTACCTCCGATAAAGATATCTTGACGACGCTGCATACGAGTGATGGATTTCATTAGCGGTGACCAGAAAGTCTCTGCCGCCGCCTGTGCACCTACTTGTTCACGAAAAGGATAGACACCCCGCCAAAGATAATCTTCTGATGTGTGCACTTTGAGGACTTGTTCTACATTTTCAGGGGTTGCGCTTTCCATGGCGTCGAAGTAATCGCGCACAACACGTTTTGCTTGTTGATATTTAGACATAGTTATCTCTGTTCACTGATAGTAGGGAAGGGTTAAAAGACATAATTCTTTCGAATTTCTAGTGACGCCTTATCCAGTGTGTTGGATTATTTGCTTCCATATCGCTAGCTCGTCGTAAAGTACATATTCACGACGCAGCCCCCAAGGTCCGAATTCAGCATGGCACGCTCCCATGATGTAAACCTCTGCTTCTGTTGGTTGACCAAAGGCACCGTAGCCTTCATGTTTACCTTGAAGGGACCAACGGATAGCGGCTCGTGGTGGCATCATGTCACCTTCAAGGCCTATGCGGTGGTGAATCTTAAACTCGGCATTTGGGAAAGCTGAGCGTAATTGCACCCAAAAATGGTCGATTTCAGAATGTGAAAGGGCAGATTGGCCACCGGCGTATTCACCGATACAAGCGCGGTCATACTCGCGTGGAATAACACTCAGTTGAGCGTTCATGATCGCTTGTAAGATGTCTTCGTACTTACGTCCCCATTGGTTGTCATTACCAACACCTAAGTAAGGGCCTTGTTGGTCTAATTCAGGCGTAAACACAGGCTGGCACTTTTCGATGCCACCGCTTTGCTCTATTAAGTGTTGCGTATAAGCTTTTGGGGTATAGCCTAACTGCCTTGCAATAGAGCCTTGATCTCGAATTAGCCATTCATCGTTGATTTGGTTATTGATGGCGTGACAGTCTGCAATGATTCTAAATTTGAGCTTAGTGCCGGTCTCTTTGTCGGTTGCGGTAGAAATGATGCGATGTGATGACAGCATGCCTTGTTCAGGTGTACCGCTCCAGATAACATCCTCGCCAAACAGCGTTCTGTCTGGAAATTGCGCAAGCACGGCTAAGGTCGCGTTGATCACGTCTTTGTTGCCGATAGAGATGCCTTGAGGCGTTCTTACTACGATGTCTTCAGAGTAATAATCATGCAGAGTGTGTAAGCCACGATCTTCCCAGATCTCTTTGGTAATACCTAATATGTAGTCGGGGAAGTTTTGCCATTTAGGATCAAATCCAGTCATAGTCATTGTTCTATCCTTGATTGTATTTTCTCGTGGCGAGTCTAAGTGAATACCTGACTCGCTCATTTTATAGTGTATTTATTTGTCAAACTGACGGTAACGCGCTTTGTTGAGTTCTTTCATTCGTGCCAATACATCGACGCCGAGCTGGTGGTAGACGTCGAGTAGGTCGACCAACACCCAGTTTTCACGAATTTTGCCGTCTTCAACGCGCCAAAAATCTAGGCTTCGCATCGTGATGTTTTGATTAGATGGCGCAATACCTAGCCAACCACTGCCTGATACGGTCATCTCCATTCCTGGCCACGCGGTAAAGGCAACGTAATTATTGTCAGCAAACAAGTAGCCATTACCTTCTTTGGTTCGCCTATCGGGCAGAGCATTTAGGAAAGGAATTTGATGCCAGTTTCTAAATCCAGAGATGCCACGACCGGTACCAATACCAGAAGGGCCATACCAACTCATTTTAGGGTGCCAAAACGATTCAAGATTCATGGCGTCTACTCCGCCTTGAACGTGTTTGGATAGGCCGCTTAGCATTTCGCCAACCACGGTCAAACTCGCATCCGCTCTTAATGCATCAGTCTGTCCAGCGATACCGTCTAATGTCGCCGGTGCGGGCGGGTGCCATTCACGACCAAGGCTCGGTGACATTGGCCACGCATTAGCTTGCATCATCAGTTCAGGGATATCCCACAGCGCTTGGACTTCGACCACTTTTCCATTTTCAAAGCGGTAGAACTCATGAAAGCGCATCGAGACTTGATGTCCGGTTGGGGGGATATCAAGCCAAGGTTCCAAAAAACTGCCGGTGTAATAGCCAGCGCAACCCACCCAATTTTCACCATTGGCGTTGCCACCCATTTCTATATAAGTGCGTTTTTCCAAGTCAGGAATTGCTTGCAATAGGGGCTGATAAAGATGGGTAAATACCGATTGTTTGGTTGCGAGTGTTTCGAACGGGTAGCCATATTGCAGCGTCGCGCTACCACTGATTAACTCGTTCAGTTGCGCTTCAACGTTGGCAGGTTCGAAGTCATACATTGCTTGATTGAGCGCACGAATGCGCTCTTTATTATCAGAACTAGACATGAATTACCTCTAGCGAGCTTGGTAAAGAGGATTGCTCTTAGAGTCCTTATTCTCCCAGCCGTGACCAGAGAACGCATCGACGCCGAGTTGAGCCATTACCGCTGGGAAATCCACCATCACGTAGTTGTCGACGATTTTTCCGTCAACCACTTTCCAGAAGTCCATGTAGCGAATAATGACCTTTTTACCTGTTGGCTCGATGCCCATAAAAGGACCCGAGTGAATCGCTTCTTGACGACCAAACGCCGCACACCACTCACCTTGAGTTAGGCGCGCTTCATCAATACACACTTTTTCAGAAAAGGCCGCTTGGAAAGGGCGTTGCCAGTTTTCTTGAAACTCTTTGAGGTTGTCTTTGAAACCACAGCCCGCATTGCCCATCCAGCGGAAGCTTTCTGCGAAGAAGCGACCCATATTGTCGATGTCATGGTCATTAAGGCCGTCAACCATTGAATCAATAACGTGTAGTGTTTCGTCTGTTTTGGTCAGGTCATTGTCGTTGGTTAGCACACCTTGTTCTGGGCGAGCTGCTGACGTTGTTGATTGCTGTGTGTTTGGACGTTCGCATGTATGTGTCATTGGTAATCTCCTTTTATCCTTTAACTGCGCCGGCAACCAAGCCTGATACGATCTTCTTCTGGAAGAAAATGATCAACGCGACAATGGGTAGTGTGATAGAAACGGCGCCTGCCGCTGTCATTGACCAGTATTTAATGTCATCTGCACCAAACTGAGATATGGCAACCGGCATGGTCGCGGCGTTGGTGGCGGTAAGCGTAAGTGGAATCAAGAACTCGTTATACGCCAACAAGAAAGTGAACAAGCCAGTGGTGATAATGCCCGGCCACATCACAGGGACGATGGCTTTGGCAAAAGCTTGAAACTGGTTACAACCATCCATCATTGCCGATTCTTCTAGCTCTTTAGGGATGTTCATAAAGAACGAACGCATCATCCAAATGGTGAAAGGTTGGTTAATCGCAACTAATACAAGGATCAATACAATGTGCGTGTCATAGAGCCCAACCATACGAGTGAACTCGTAGTACGGGATTAGGAACACGGTGTGAGGCAGCGAGCGGAAAACCAGCGCTAGCATTAGTAGCCAGAAGCCTAGCCTTCCTGGGTAACGTGCTAAGGCATAGCCTGCAAAACATCCAATCGTTAATGAGATCACTACTACACCAAGGGTGACGATCACCGAGTTAATCAGAAATTGACTAAAGCCGAACTCTAGCCATAAATTAGCGTAGTTGGTCGCCGTTGGCTCGAACACCCAAACCGGTGGGTTGGAGAATGCATCGACAGGGTTTTTAATGGACGTCATGATGGTCCAGAAAAATGGGAAGGCACAAAATAGAACCCATAAGCCCATGATTCCATACACCATCATTCGTTGAATATTTAGGTTACTTGGGTTCATGCGCGAATTCCTTTTTGCTCTTTGTAAGTCAGGTATAAGAAAGGGATCAGAAGTACGAAAATGCCTAGCATGGTCAGTACTGAAACTGCGCTGCCTTTCGCTACGGCGTCTTGCACGATGCCGACACGGTAGTTGTAATACATCAGCGTTTCTGTGGCATTAAGGCCGCCAGTCATTACTGCGACTGAGTCAAAGAGACGATAAGCATCCATGATACAAATCATCGAGATAAACAGAGTCAGCGGCTGTAGCGCCGGTATGACAACATGTTTAATTTGGTCCCATTGATGAGCGCCATCGAGCACAGAAGACTCTAATGTGTCTTGTGGAATCGCCTGTAGGCCAGCAAAGAACACGATCGCTGCAAACGGTGTGACTTGCCAAATGCCGTAAAGGATGATCAAAGCGCGAGACTCAAACACATCACTGAACCAGTACACCTGGATACCGACCAAATTTAGTAGGTAGGTGATGTAGCCAAAGTCTTGGAACAACCAAGAGAAAATCAAGGTGCCAACAACCGGCGTCACTACGAAGGGTAGTAGTGTCGCTGCCATGAAGAAGCCACGGATTTTCTGGCTGAGTTTGTTAAGTGCTAGGGCAACAATAAAGCCAAGCACTAAAACACTGATCACAACACAGACTGTGTAGATAAAAGTGAACTCAAAAGCAGACCAGAATGCTTCGTCTTGCAATATGTCTAAATAGTTTTCGAAACCCACAAAGCGAAGTTCGCCTTTAAAGTTAAATCGGTTTAGTGACAGGTACAGCGTCATCACCAATGGCGCTGCCATCAGCAGCGACATTGAGGCGATAGACGGGCCTGAGAAACCGAGGAAATTACGTAAATTCATGACCGCTCCTTAGTCAATGTAACCTTGTGCTCGCGCTTCTTTGTAGTAGCCTTGCGCAGCTTCGTTCAGTGCCACTTCGATGCTGGTTTTGCCACGCAGGGCATCAGGGAGTTTGTTGCCAATCTCGGTGTGAGCTAGGCCGTAGTAACCTTCGGTTGGGAAAGGTTTGGCACCTTTTTCAATCATTTCTGCAAGCGCACCTAAGTAGCGGTATTGTTCACCTTCCACTTGGTTTGCTGATTGACGAGACAAGAATGCCAATTCAGCCCCTTCTTTCATGTTTTCTTTGCTCATCGATTCCATCATGATCTTGAAAACAAGCTCTCGGTCAGCATTGAGGCGATGTGGGAATACGTACCCATCCCAGAATATACTTGTAGACGGTATGGTGGTGCTCTTATTCGCCGTTGGTGCCATAGAGTAGTTCACCTTACCCACCACTTTAGATACTTGATCGTTATCCATTTCTGCAGCGCGAGTGGCCCATACGTTACCCATCGCGGCTTTATCTTGCTGGAAGTTAACCATGACTAGATCGTTAGAGAGAGACAAAGCATTCGGAGACATCAGAGGTAACAATGATTTCAGAATATTGGCCGCTTCTACGCCTTTTTCGCCGTCAAACAGAGGCTTACCGTCTTCATCAAAGTACTGACCACCTAGAGATAGGTAGATGTTGGTGAATTCAGTCGCCAAGTTCCAACCTTTACCCATCGCCTGAGAAAGTGGGTAGTCGATACCAGCTTCTTGCAGAGCTTGGCCAGTGGTGACCACTTCTTGATAGGTGTGCGGGACTTCTAGGTTGTATTTGTCGAACAGGTCTTGGCGGTAGAAGAACTCTTGCATGTTTAGTTGAATCGGTAGCGCGTAAATTTCACCGTCATACGTTGCGAGCTCCCAGATGTTCGGCGGGATGTCAGCTAGGTCATACTCGTCCCAGTATTTTTCAACAAGGTCAGTGATGGGCTGAATTTGCTCTTTAAGTAGGAATTCATGATAGCTTTGAGCTGATACTTGAATCACGTCGTAAGGTGAATTGCCACGGCGGCTAGAAAGTACGATTCGTGCTTGTTCTTGAACGGCACTGCCACCCACTAGCTTGTTTTTGACTTGTAATGTGGAGGTTTCGCACTCTTTCATCTTATCTGAGAAGTGCTTGAGTACAGGGTAGCTGTTCGACAGCAGGGAGATTTTCCCTTTCGCTTCGATGTCACCGAGGTCACAAGCCGCAAAGCTTGGAGCAGATAAGATAGCGCCAGTACAGATGGCAAGAAGTGATAATGTTCTCTTCATTTTGGTAATCCTTTACTACGTAATTTGTGGTCGTTCATAACCATCGCTTGATGGTCTTAAAGTAATTAAGCGGCTTGGATACAGCTGGTTGCTTGCTCGCGATAAATGCGCTGCTCAGATTCGCTATCGAAAAGGTAGGTATGTTCAAGGTTAAATTTGAAGCCTATGCGGTCGCCCATACCAACAGTGCAATGCTTATCGGTTCGGCAAATAACGTAGTGCTCGTCGACTTGAACGGTAATCAACGTACATTCGCCGGTCATTTCTACCGAGTAGACATCACCGTATAAATGACTTTCATCGACAGGGCACAAAGAGACATCTTCAGGGCGAACGCCTAAGGTGACGGCCTCATTGTCTTCGCTATTGAACCCTGACACTGAACAACTCACGCCTGAGAATGTTCCATCAGCAAGTTGTCCTTTAATGAAGTTCATGCCTGGTGAGCCGATAAAGCTTGCAACAAATAGGCTTGCTGGGTTGTTGTAGATTTCTTTTGGGGTATCAAGCTGTTGGATTTTGCCTTGGTAGAGAACGGCAACACGGTCAGCTAATGTCATCGCTTCAATTTGATCGTGGGTCACGTATACCGTGGTGCGTTGAAATTCATGGTGTAGATTTTTCAGTAGGGCACGCATTGAAACACGCAGTTTTGCATCTAGGTTGGATAGAGGCTCGTCCATTAGGAACATGCGAGGTTCACGAACAATCGCTCGAGCTAACGCAACACGTTGGCGCTGTCCTCCTGACAGTGTCGCTGGTTTGCGGTCTAGCAGGTGTTCTAGCTCAACACGCTTAGCTGCACGCATCACGCGGTCATACAGCTCTTCTTTCGGAACACGTTGCATTTCAAGAGGGAAGGCAATGTTGCCGTAAACGGTTTTTTGTGGGTACAAACCGTAGCTTTGGAAGACCATTGCGATATCACGATCTCTTGGGTGAGTGTCGTTGACGTACTCTCCATCGATATAGACCTCGCCTTCACTGGGAGTATCAAGACCAGCGATCATTCGCATTGTGGTTGTTTTACCGCAACCTGATGGGCCTAACAAAACTAGAAACTCCTTATCTTTAATCTCTAATGACAAGTCATTAATGGCTGTGAAATTGTCCCAGTATTTCTTTATGTTCTTGAGTGAAACTGATGCCATGATTTACTCCATCCATGTTTGAATATGTTTTTGCATACGAATCCATTCTGGCAAATGAGAATAAAACGGCAACATATAATTAACAATTAACACATATTCGTATCAATAGTGTGTTAGAAATCATGTTAAGACCATTTGATAGCCTTGATTAGATAATAACCGGTTGACATTGTATGAATCTTGAGCGAGTAAGGCTTGGTGTGTGTTTTGGATAGGTATGCATTGTAGTGGTGCAATAAAAAAGTGAGCCGATTGGCTCACTTCAAGTGTTGACTGTTTTTGATGTGACTAAGGGTTAACCTAAGAGGTTGGGTAAAGTTAAGGAAATTGCTGGCACGAATGTGATGATCATTAGGGCGACGAGCATCGCTCCAATCCACCCTAGAATTGCCCGCGATAATGATTCAATGGGCACATTACCGACTTGGCTGGCCATAAATAGGTTGGCGCCGAGTGGGGGAGTCACAAACCCTATGGCTAAGTTGACTATCATCACGATACCGAAGTGAATCGGGTCCATTCCTAATGCTGTCACGATAGGCAATAAGATTGGAGTTAAGATAACAATCGCCGCTAATGTCTCCATGAAGGTACCGACGATAAGCAGTAATGCGGTGATACATAGCAAGATGAGCAGTTTGTTTTCCGTAATAGAGAGAATGAACTGTGCGATTTCGGTTGGCAGACGTTCAAGTGTTAGGATTCTGCCAAAGGTAACCGAAGCGCCCACAATCACCAGTACTGCGCCCACCAACAAGGAAGACTCTAAAATGATCTTCACGACCTTTTTATAATCCAGTTCTTTGTAGACGAACATACCGAAAAACAAGCCGTACAAGACACCAATCGCAGCGGATTCAGTTGGTGTGAATACGCCAGAGTAGATGCCACCAAGAATGATGACAGGTAACAGCATCGCCCAAATCGCTTCTTTGAGTGCGGCTAGTCGCTCACTCCATGTGGCTTTTTTATCGTTACCTTTGTAGCCGCGAATCTTGGACACAATCAAGCAGTAGCCGATCAGCACGAACCCTACGACGAGTCCTGGAATGATGCCTGCCATGAACATTTTGGTGACTGAGACTTCGGCAGTAATGGCATACACGATCATTACAACAGATGGCGGAATAATCACCCCTATCCCCCCTGAAGAGGCAATAAGCGCACCTGCAAAGCTTCGGTCGTAGCCTTTTTTCACCATAGATGGGATCATGGTTAAGCCGATAGCAGCAACAGTCGCAGAACCTGTACCAGAGATGGAAGCAAAGAACATACAAGCGACGATGGCGACAATCCCCAAGCCGCCAGTGAAGTGACCGAAGAAGACTTCTGCTACATGTAAAAGGCGTTTTGATATACCGCCTTGGCTCATTAGGTTTCCAGCCAATGTGAAGAGCACTACAGCCAATAGCGGAAAAGAGTCTAGGCCTGTCACCAAACCTTGTACTAGAAATTCGATATTCAGAAAAGGCAGGCTCAAGATAGCCAGCATACTGGCTCCTGCGAGGGCAATACCGACGGGAACACCGATAAGAAGCAGTAATCCGAAACTGCCAAATAACAAAGCAGAGGTCATAAGCTTAGCTCCAGTAAACGGTTAGATGTGCGGTGTTTTGCTTTTAAGTGACGGTAGCGGTGTTGCGTGAGCCGCACCGACTTTGGCGAGTAAGCAATAATTGAAACACGTTTATTGATGCTGACGATAAGTCGAATAGCACTTAACACGGCGCAAACCAGAACAGAAGCGTATAAGCATGCGATGGGAATTTCCATTGCGGGAGCAATTTGCCCTAGCTTTAGGCTGCGACCAATCACTTTGAAGCCAAAGCACGCAACAGTGCAACTAAAGGCCAAGTAGATAAGGTCGGAAAGGATCAAGCTGTATTGCGTAAAATTGCCTGGTAACTTGTCAATGAACAGGCGAATTCGTATATGTCGGTCGTCACGAATGCAGTAGCTGATGCTCAAATACATCGCCCAAACGAAAAGATAGCGAGCGAGCTCTTCCGCCCAAGCGATTGAAGCGTCGAATAAACGTAACGCTATCTGTAAACACAGTAGCGCGGTCATCAATGAGATAGAAAGTACGATAAGTGTTGGTTCGAAGTAACGGTCGAACAGGCGAAACCATTTCATACATAACTCCAAAGAGTGCTGAAAAGGGCATTGAATGCCAATGAATGAACAGCATCTCAGGCTTTAAAGCGGCTTATTTGTAAAGCGACAAAGCTAGCTCTTAAAGCTTGAGTCAATAGCGGGCACCCATTAAGGGTTAACAGTGGTGATAGACGAATTAGAGTTGCTCTATTTCTGTGATCACACTGTCGAATAGCGCTTCACCAGTTTTGCTACGCAGTTCTTGGTAAACCGCAGCATTCATTTTTTCTTTCATTTGAGCGCGCACGTCAGTTGGTACGACGTTTACTGTCATGCCTTTCGCTTCAAGCTCTTTAATGACTTCTCGGTTCTGTTTCGCCGCGAGAGTGCGCTGAACGGCAATGGTTTCTTGGCTTACTTCATTGATAAGTGCTTGTTGGTCACTTGGTAGCGAGTCCCAAAACTCCTTATTCATGAACAACACGTAGTTGGTGTAGATATGGTTGGTCAGCGATAGGTACTCTTGCGCTTCGTAAAAACGCTCGGCGTAAATCGAGTAAACCGCGCTTTCTTGTGAATTGATTAAGCCTTGTTGTAGTGAAGTGAAGATCTCACCCCAAGAAAGTGGTGTTGGGGCAGTCCCTACCGATCTCCATGCACTGATTTGTGTTGGGTTTGAAGCGGAACGAATTTTTAAACTGTTAAGATCTTCAATGCTGTTGATTGGTTGCTTGTTATTGGTGATGCTGCGGAAGCCAACTTCCATGAAGCCTAAGCCATGAAAGCCTTTTGATTCCATTGAAGTGAGCAGCTGTTTGCCGATCTTGTCACTATCAAGTGCTTTATGAGCTTGCGCTTCATCTTCAAACAAGTAGAAGACATCAAGCACGTTGAATTCAGGTACGTAAGGGGAAAGCAGTACAGAGGCACCAAATGTCATTTGCAAGTTACCTTGCTGAACAAGCTCTGTGGTTTCTCTTACATCGCCCAGTTGACGAGCTGGGTAGATTTCTACTTCAAGTTCACCACCAGAGCGAGACTCTAGCTCTTTTTCAAAGTGCAGCATTGCTTTGTGGACTGGTGACGTTTCTTGGCTATCGTGAGCTAGGCGAATGACGTTGCTTGCAAAGGTATTCATGCTTGATAGCGTTAAGCCGAGGGCCGTGATTGAGGTAAAGATTGCGCGTTTCATTGTTCTTCCTTGTTTATCACATGACTTTTATGTGCATTCATTTGAGTCACGTTGTTCAGTGGGTTATTTGTCCGCACTTCATATCCTAATTTTGCATACGAATCCAAAATATAAACATGAGACTAACAAGTCAATAACAATTGATGCGGTTTGATAGCAAAGTTTGAAATTAACAGGTGAATTTTTAAACGGGATCACAGAAAGAAGCCCTAATATCTGATTAGGGCTTTTAGTCTAAATTCACGGAGGTAAATACGGTTGGCTTAGAGCGAGTTTGTTGTGAGGTAACAAACTGGTTATGGGTGACTGGCGGTGCTTCCACGCTCGATAATCGTTCCGGGTTCGAGCAGGTATTCGCCTTTAGCGTCAACGTTATCGTTAATTCGTTGCATCAAGTCTTCGACAGCACTTTGTACGATTTTATCAATAGGCTGAGCGATGGTGGTAAGATCGTAGCTTGGCCAAGATGCCATTGGAATGTCATCAACCCCCATCACTGCAAAATCTTGAGGGATGCTACAACCAAGCTGCCTTAATCCATCCATGACACCCATAGCCAGGATATCATTGGCACAGAACACGGCATCAGGTCTTGAAGTGTGCTCCATTAGCTCTTTAGCTGCTTCTAACCCAGATTCAAAATTGTATTTAGCATTAATGAAAATAGGTGAAGCTGCTCCTCGTGCTTTGGCTGTTTCAGAGAGCCCTAACCAACGTTTGTCACTGGTCATTGAGCCTGCGTCACCACTTACGTAAGCCAGTTGTTTATAGCCTTTATCGAGTAAATAATCGGCGGCTTGCGTGCCGGCTTGTTGGTTATCTAAGCCAGCGCTGTTCGCGTTAATGCCTTCGGTATACCGGTTAATTAGGCTTAAATGCACACCAAATTTCTCACATTGTGCAAACGCTCGTGAGGTGAGACGGCTGGTGGCGATAATCAAACCATCAACTTGATATTCAATCGCACGTGAGATAGCAAGATCCAAGTCATCTTTGTCGATTGGACAAAGTACAACTTGACCGCCGCGCTTTTGAATCTCCATCGCGAGGGCACGAGATTGTAAGTCGTACATTGGGTTTGATTCGCAATCGAGCGCGATGGCAACTAGCCCTGAACGGTTGGAAATAAGGCTGCGAGCAATCGCGTTTGGCGTGTAACCAAGTTTGGTTGCGGCATCCATAACCATTTTACGTTTCTTCTCACTAATACTCGCCGTTGGGCTAAATGCTCGAGAAACGGTAGACTGAGAAACGCCGAGCATTCTGGCAACGTCGATTGAGGTAACTTTCGCTTTTATGGTGAATCTCCTTATATCGTGATAAATCTAAGTACCACGCCATACATAATGAGCTGAGTTTAATAATTACAATACGTGTAACATTTGAAATCACAAAGAAAATTTATGAATTCATGACGGCTTGCTCATTTCGAAAGCCATCGATGATCATTTTATGTTCAGAACCGACGCAAAAGAAGCTAACTCCCAGTTCTTTCCAGTTGCGAGCTGCTTGAGCATTTGCGACAAACATGCCGACAGGCTTATTAACTTGCTGGGCCGCTTTGATTATTTTAATGCTTGCTTCACGCACACATTCGTCATTCACGCTTTCTGCCCCGTACGATACCGCTAAGTCTACTTGGCCGATGAACAGCGCATCAATACCTTTAACTCTTGCGATCGATTCAGCATTTACCACACCTTCTGGGTCTTCAATTTGAGCAATGACGACGGTGTCGCTCTTGCTGTCTTTGATGTGGTTTGCCATTGGTTTGGTTGCGTACTTAGCGGCGCGACTTGAACCGGCATAGCCTCGGCCTCCTTCACCATAATGGGACATCTTCACCAGCTTTTCTGCTTGCTCGGCGCTGCATACGTGTGGGATTTGGATTCCACTCGCACCGCAATCTAACGCATTCAATATGGTTGATGGTTGGCTATCTTGAACTCGAACAATGCAAGGGAGCAGATTGGCGCGAGCCGCGAGAATGCAGCTATCCAGTGTCGACCTATCGAAAGGTGCGTGCTCTGCATCCAAAACAATGAAAGGAAGCTCTGCTAATGACAGCACTTCGATGATGTGTGGGTGCGGCGTTTTGACAAATGTGCCAAGCAGCTCTGCGTTATTCAATATGTGCTTAAAGTTATCCATGTGTTTTTACTCTCCGTTGCAAAGGTATGCAAAACTTAACATGTGTTGTTGTAAAAAAAGAGTAAAAACAATGTGATCAATGTAACATTAATTGATTGTTTTTTGTTCTTTAAATCTCAATTTACAGCAGGGTTTTGTTGTTTGTATTAATTAAATCAAAGGGTTGTGTGTGTGTTTTCTGAGTGGTAAATCAATTTGCCAAGTGTTAATAAAATGTTTATGTTTGTTTTGCATTCGTATCCAAAATCATACAAAAACAAAATTCAAACACTGTTGAAACTAATAACAAGCAAACACTAGGCATACGCCACAAGGAGAATTACGCATGGCTCGCATTCTAAAACACGGCATCACTGAAGAAGCATCGGCATCAAACAACGCGCAAGTACGTCAAACGGTTGAGAACATTCTTTCTGATATTGAAAAGAAAGGTGACAGTGCAGTTCGTGAGCTTTCAGAAAAATTTGATAACTGGTCTCCGGAGCAGTTTCGCCTAACCGATGAGCAAATTCAGGCATGTGTGGACGCATTGGACGAATCAACCAAGCACGACATTGAATTTGCACAAACACAAGTCCGTAACTTTGCGCAGATCCAACGCGATTCAATGCACGACGTCGAAGTTGAAACCATGCCTGGCGTTGTGCTTGGGCACAAAAACGTACCGGTGAACAGTGTTGGCTGTTACATCCCTGGTGGTAAGTACCCATTAGTAGCGTCTGCGCACATGAGTGTTCTTACTGCGAAGGTTGCAGGTGTGAAACGTGTTATTGCTTGTGCTCCTCCATTTAATGGCCAACCAAACGTGGCGATCGTTGCAGCAATGGCGATGGCGGGTGCGGATGAGATTTACTGTTTTGGTGGCGTACAAGCGGTAGGCGCGATGGCGCTTGGTACAGAGACGATTGCTCCAGTAGATATGATCGTTGGCCCGGGTAATGCTTTTGTCGCAGAAGCAAAACGTCAACTGTTTGGTCGTGTTGGTATCGATTTGTTCGCTGGCCCAACAGAAACATTGGTTATTGCTGATGAAGAGGGCTGTGATCCGGAATTAGCCGCAGCAGACTTACTTGGTCAGGCTGAGCACGGTTACAACTCCCCTGCGGTACTGCTAACTAATAGCGAAACTTTTGCGAAAGAGACAGTAAAAGAAATCGAGCGTCAGCTAACGATTCTTCCTACTGCGGAAGTGGCTGGCAAAGCGTGGGAAAACTATGGTCAAGTGATTGTATGTGATAGCTACGAAGAGATGGTTGAAGTAGCAGATGATATTGCTTCTGAACACGTTCAAGTCATGACCAAAGATCCTAAGTACTTCTTAGATAACATGACCAACTACGGTGCATTGTTCTTAGGCCGTGAGACCAACGTTTCTTACGGCGACAAATGTATCGGTACTAACCATACACTGCCAACCAACAAAGCAGCGCGCTACACCGGCGGTCTGTGGGTTGGTAAATTCATCAAGACATGTACTTACCAGCGTGTGACAGAAGCAGCCTCTCTGAAAGTAGGTGAGTACTGTTCACGTCTGTGTGCACTAGAAGGTTTCGCTGGTCATAAAGAGCAAGCGGATATTCGTGTACGTCGCTACAAAGAAAAATCAGTAGAGGCATAACATGACAAAACTCGCCTTAGTGACAGGCGGCAGTGGCGGCATTGGTGCCGCCATATGTGCCAAGTTAGCGCAATCCGGTTACCGCGTTGTGTTCACTTACAACAGTAACGAAATTGCCGCTCAACAGATCTTGGATAGCTTGGAAGGATCAGGCCATGCCATGTATAAATTGAATGTTGAAGACAGCTCTGAGATAAGCGCTTTAGCGGAACAAGTTAAGGAGTTATCGGCTTCATTAGACTTGCTAGTGAACTGCGCCGGTATGACAAAGTTTGTCGCACACAGTGATTTAGAGTCTTTAAATGACGAGCTGATAGACAAGATTTTCCGAGTCAACGTTCGTGCACCATTTGCCATGGTTCGTGCGTTCGAATCTCTACTTCGCAATGCCAAAGGTTGCGTGGTGAATATTACTTCAATAGCGGCTCAAACAGCCATGGGAAGCAACGTTGCGTATTGCGCGAGTAAGTCGGCAGTCGAAAACATGACTCGCTCATTAGGTCGGACTTTGTCTCCGGACATCCGAGTGCTTGCTGTGGCGCCGGGTCTTGTGGATACCGAATTTGTTAAAGGGCTAGATGACGAGTGGCGCAACGCGCAAGAGCAATCAACTCCTCTGAAACGATTGGCCTGTGATCAAGAGGTCGCCAACGCCGTTTATGCAGCTGCGGAGCTACTGACATTTTCAACCGGAAATACCATTGCAGTCGATGGTGGAAGACCGTTAGGTAATTAATATAACGCTGCGATGAGCGGCTTACGCACTTAACATCACACTTTCGGAACCTAATGGAAGCGCGATGTTAGGTTAAAAGGAATTTAGAATGACCCTACAAAATACAATTAATAATAACCTCGTGCGCTACATGGAGCTAATACCTGGTACTAGCGCTTTCATTGACGCGCGTACTCCGGGAAGCGATCTAAAAGATAATTTTTGTATCATCGGCGCAGGTGTAGCTGAAAACAGCCGTCAGCATGTTCATATTCGCGAAACAGCAGGCTTTAACATCGGTGCTGCTGGCCAGCCACCAGGAATCAAAAACTCTCTGCATTCACACCATACCGCTGAACTGTTCGTGGTTTTCAAAGGTCAGTTTAGATTCTATTGGGGCAACGAAGGTGAACATGAAGCGGTGCTATCACATGGTGATGTCATCTCAATTCCTACCAATCTTTTTAGAGGCTTTGAGGTGGTAGGGCGTGATTACGGCTTTATGTATTCCGTTTTAGGTGGCGACAACTCTGGTGGTGGCGTGGTTTGGCATCCGAATGTGATTAAAGACAGCCAAGGTTACGGCTTGTACCTAAAAGCAGACGGTACACTGGTTGATACCATTGATGGTGATGCCGTGCCAAATGAATCGGAACTAATGCCACTACTAACTGAAGAAGAACTGAGTAAATTTGATACTTACACTGCGGAACAAATGATGCCGTTCGTTGCGCTGAAAAAGGACTACCGAGAAATCACCAGCGACTTTGACAAGCCTGGCGTGAAGCAATTTGCATTAACCGGTCACCCGTCTGCGAGCTACGACTTCCAAGTTAAAAGCGTTGATGACGTGAGTATCATGGCTTACGAGTTAACCGAAGGTGCGAGCATTCCAGTTCATCAACGCGATGAAAAGCAGGTGTTGATTAACTTTGAAGGCGATACCTTACTTAATCTAGTAAAGGATGGCGAGCAAGCTCAGCTAGTGTTGACGACTGGTGACGTGTTTAGTGTGCCTGTGGGCGCATCGTACAGCCTTGAGAACCTAAGAGGCACTAGCTTCACCTACGTGGTATTAGGTTCTGACCAACCACAAACACTACAAGGCAACTAATGATGAAACCAGAAGTACCACTGCTATGGTTACCTGGTTTGTTATGTGATGAAGCGTTGTTTCAAGACGTCAATAAAGAGCTGCCCGATTGGGTGGCTCCTTTTACTTGTGACTTGGGAGCTGACACATCCATGCAAGCCTTGGCGAGTAAAGTACTAGATAACGCCCCGAAAAGTTTCATTCTTGGCGGGTTATCCATGGGAGGGATCCTCGCGTTTGAAGTTTTCAGGCAGGCGCCAGAACGCGTAAAAGGCTTAATATTAATGGATACAAACTCTGCTGATGAAAAGCCAGAGGTGTCGGAGAAAAGAAACGCGTTAGTTGATAAAGCAAAAGCAGGGGAGTTCGAGTCAATAACTCCCGATATTTTAATGCCAGTGCTTATTCATCCTAACCAGTTAGCAAACCAAGCTCTGACTCAAAGAATCACGCAAATGGCGAATAACGTCGGCATAGAAAGGTTTGAGGCTCATGCCCAAGCATTAGCGACTCGTCCTGATGCTAGGCCGTTACTTCAGGATATTCAGGTACCCACTTTGATAATTACCGGAAAAGACGACCTGCTATGTCCGATCGATAATCATCTTTTGATGGCAAAACACATCAAGCAGGTATCACTTCACGTTATTCCGGATTGTGGACACTTATCGACATTGGAGCAGCCTAAGATTGTATCGAAACATATACAGAATTGGTTAGAAGAGTTCGCTTAGAGGCTTCACAGTGGGTTAGAACAGGGTTCAATTGATTTAGGTAACAATACCGTTAAAGCTGGGCTAAAGAAGAGTGCGTCCTATCTACTTAACAGGACACTTCACGAAGCCTCTTTCCAATATCAAAAGTTACCCGTATCTTTCTAATTTAAGTGATTACTCTAAGAATATTCTTTCCAAAAAAATGTTACGGCGACCTGCTTAGTGTTGTGATCACCGAGCGATTCTGTTGTACCAAATCCATGTTATAACACCAATTGTTAATCTTTGTTAAAATTTGATGCTCATTGATTGTGTACATAAGATATAAATCGACAAGTAATAAAGTTGCATACTAAATTTGCTGCTTTTATGCTTGTTTTATAAGCAAGTTACGATGTTTTTATATGCCAAAAAGTAAGTACGTACCCTCTGAAAGAAAATACAAACGGTGGATAAAAGAAGGCCGTGGCAATGGCTGCGGCTCAGATTATCTGCCTTGGATAACGGTTCGCGATGTTCCATCCGATGGTCGCTCTCATCGAGTCTTTGGTCATAAAAGCCAGCGCACTCATCATTTGCTCTATGATTTAGAACTTGCCGTATTCTTAACTTACCAAGTGGGAACAGACTAGAGTTCACTGAAAGGTTTATTCTGTGCATACAGAAAACCACGGGTTTACCCGTGGATGAATGCCAACTCCAAAATTACAGCGTAAGCTGTTTGTAATTTTGGTCAACGCTTTAGCGTTGTCACGGTAAGTACCCCGGGCATGCCCGGGGGAATCTTTTTCAGCGGATAACTTTGACTCAGTGTAGGCAAGGCTTTTCGATTTATATGGGATACGATTGTCTTTGGCGTCAAAGGTGAAGGTTTCCATCTCTATACTATCAATACCCGATACATCATTGACGTTTTTGACTTCAACAATGGTTGAGGTGTAGGACCCCATTTGAGCGGATAGATACCAACTACCGGCAGGGAGCATAGAGTTTACGTGACCCCCATACATGTATTTTACTGACATATTATCGGAGGCTGGTGGCGTGACATCCCTAATGATGTTCGTCGATTCTGAATTAACTACCACTCCATCCAGTGACAATGTTTCAGCCTGAACGGTATAGCTACCTTCTGACGGAATAGACACGCTAAGTAATGAGCCGAAATATTCACTGCTAAATGGAGAGTAAGCATCATTAACGGTGATCACGTTGCCCGTGGTGGTGGTAACAGCTACGCCATTCTGAAGAATACTCACTCGGATGCGGCGATCTAACCCTGCGCTTACATGAATCCCTAATTGGCCGACGTTATTAATCAACGTGGATTCGGCAGTATTCGTTTTTACAAGCTTCGATATACCGAGTGTATCTGTGAACTCAAACCCCTCAATTGCTGAATGTGCGAACCCAGATGTGGTGAGACATAATGATAGAAAACATAATCGCAATTTCATAATTGACCTATTTAAATCAAAGTGAATTAGATTGATGCTATCAAGAGTGGCTTAAGGGAAATTCAAATAAAGGAAGAAATCGGGGTGTTTGATTGACGTTGGTGCTTTGGAAAAAGAAAAGGGCTCATAGTGAGCCCATTCTCGCTCTTGAAACCCCTTCCAAGAGACTTGTGCTCGCAAGACCTCTCCTGCGAGACTTCAATCCGAAGATTGACCTTCTGGAACCCCTTCCAGTCGGATTTGTATGGAGGAACTAAGAATAAACTAATGTCATTCATTTCGTTCAAAAACAGTATACACCAGAAAGATTGGTTGTTTAGCAAAAGAAACTTAATTAATAATTAAAAATCGCCTCTCTATTTGAGAAAAGACGAAGACCGCCTAAATACAATGCTCTGAGTATTATCAAAAAGGACGATACAATGAATAAATCCCGTTACCCCCTCTATGGTCTAATTGCGAGTGTCTTCATCATTGCAGGTTGTTCGAGCGAGCCGGAAAATGCTGCGTATTGTCCACCAATGAAAACTAATTATGACGCCGTGCATGGACATGAAAATGAGAGTGAATATTTCAAGGCAGCAACACCACTGTCATTGAATGAATTCAATCGCAAGTCATACGAAGCGCTTATCATCGATGGTGAAGTTCATTTGACCGACCCTAAGCGTATATCCAGTCGATACGTATTGATGAGCCTCAATCATGGGAAGGAGTCCTTGTATGTCATCAGGCACGCCGCGATGGACTACTCAAGGTTAAGTGGGTATGACTATGCCTTCTTAGCCGAGCATAAAGACAACGCAACCGTAGTAACGAGTGGAGAAAAGGTGACAGTCATTGCGTCATCTGGACAACCTAACTCATTTCACTACATCGAAGCTCCCATTTACAAAGAAGGGTATGAAGGAAGGCGCGAATGGAAAACTCAAACGTTTCCACATGGGGTGACAAATCAATTTGATGAACTGTATATCGACACGGCCATTTCCATTGATAACAAACCCTACGTTCTCGGTTTTGCTAAAACAAAGACAAGTTCAGGTGAACGAATAGGCGTTGTGCTATTTGATTTGACAACTAAAGGGTCATACAAGTACACAAGGTTGCTTGAATATAAGGGGAAGAAAGAACTACCTGGGAACGCGATGTACGTGTATCAACATGATAACGTGGTGATGATCAGCGTGTTTGATAAAACGTTTAAGATCACCCATTCAGACTCGTGAAGGTAAGTGACCGATTGTTATTACTACTTCCGCAGAAGCTCCTGAATCGGAGCTTTTGTGCGTTTAGACAGTCGATATTATGCTTTATCCCTTATCTCCTTTCTGTTTTGTGAAATGTACATTCCACACATATTGGAAATTGAGTTCAGAACAGTATTGGAATCTATTCCCGGAAAATTTTTGCAGTAAATCTCTAGGGCCATTAATCCAATATGCATGCTTTGTGGCAGGTTGACTGGTACGGCTCTGATCGGTTTGTCTTTCTGACCTACTTGAAAAAAGACTTTTGAACCTTGGTGCTCTACGCCAAAGAATTTCGATGATTTCTCACCTCCCACACCATGATTACCGAAATAAATCTTTTCGTAAAAGCCGAAACATACCCCGATGAACAATGGCAGTTCGATGTCTGTGAGTTGAATCGCGACCTTATCTTTCCAATTGAAAGAGCGGTCACCTGAATTATTACTAATGGCGGCTTCTAAACGAATGGTATAGAAAATATTTTGTTCGCCATTTTCATCAACAATACCCTGTTGGCTAGACTTCAATTTTTCGTCAGGCTTCACTTCCAAAGCAGCTTTACCGCCATGAACCTTATAACTATGAGCTCGTATTTGGCGCATTGAATTAGGATCAGGTTCTTGGTTATTTGCTTTAAATGGGTTCGGCTTTAGTCCTGCATTTTGCGGGTTATTCGCTGGTGGTGTAGCTGGTGAAAACGCTTGGTTCTTTTGAGGTTGCTCGGGGTGCGCCGATCTTTGTTGATTTACAGGGACCGAATGTAGATTCGCACTTGATGGCGCATTGTTGTTTTGCGGTTTCTGAATTGGTCGATTGCTAGGCGAAAATGTTGGAGTGTTCATAAAGTAGTCCCCGTTCGATATTTAACAGGGTTATACAACTTACAGCTGACTATTTAGCTATTGGTGAACTTTGTTCTATGTATTTTTCGATATCCGATACCAATTGTTTTGTATGGACGCATAAGCGGTAGTAAACGGTGGGAGACTCATCAGCATAAGGGCTTAAAAACATATCTGCTGTGTATCCGGTATGATGATAGTTAGCAGCTCGTATGCCTTCAGTCAGAATGCGAAGCGGGATGACAGGGTAAGGATCGATCAGCGTTTGATTAGCTTCTAAAGATGACTGTAAAGCTAACTCAGATTGAAACAGTGCTTTGTTTAATGCGTCTTTTAAGTTGACCAGAGCCAGATGGGTTGAGGCTGAGTCAATCAACGTTAAAGGGTCTGTGTTTTTCATACCATCGTGTCTTGGTGGATCCAATTTCATATATTAGCATTTCTATATGTGTTGTAGTTATCATTCCCATAAATTTTAAACGCACAGCAAATAGATCAATTAGTCATCGATATTTGGCTGCCTATTTGGATTTTATGACTAAATAAAGTGTGAAGATTACGTATATCCAGTTTATCAATGTCTCGGTAACGGAAGCGTATGAACATTACACAGTACACATATATCAAAATATTCGGCACGCTCGTTGGATTAGTGTTGGCCGTATTGCTACTTAGTGGTCGGTATCAGATTTCATTGGTCCCAACAGCATTGGGTTGTTTACCTATCAAGGCCGCAGTCATCGACTCTAAGAATCATTTCCCCAAGCGTGGGCAACTCATGTCCTTCCTGTCGCTTAACGCTCAACCTTATTTCGCACATGGCACCAATTTCTTGAAAATAGCAGCTGGTGTTGCTGGAGATACCGTGACCTTTGACTTGGATGGAGTCACCGTGACCACCAAAGATGGGGAAGTCATTCGTTATGCGGCTGATGCTCGTCGAATGATTAATTATGCCCAAATCGACTTCGATACCCTCAATAAGACTTTCGTTGTCCCTGAAGGGCAATATTTCGCTCTTGGCACGCTACCTACCTCTTTTGATTCAAGATACTGGGGTTTAGTTGCACACTCTCAAATTATCGGAGTTGGCTATGCATTTCTCTAAGGCACACAACGTCTTGTTACTAACTTTATTCATTGCGACTTACGCGTTGGCTAACGGACAACTCACTCAAGAAGATCTGGATAATGTACAACGCAGTAACGACATCATATCCAACGCCCATGAAGTTCAAGGTACTCAAGCAGTTTTAGATGCAAGTAACCTGAACCCTAAAATGATGAAAGAATTGAAAGAAATGGCCGATCACGCCAAGTCGTTGAACAGTACCATTTCTGACCAATCGGGCTCTCTTATCGAATATCGGAAGGACGATACGCCAGATATCAATTTCAGAGCCCTTCAAGATGTTATCGATGATAACCAAACTCAGTATCAAGCCAATTCCATTGTCAATGAAGGACAACCAAAACCCTTAGCATTCGATCCCTCCACATTGACAATTGATAATCTCGATTCGATAAGCATTGAGCAGCCGAACCCTTCGTCTCCAAGTCAAAAAGTAGACAACAAATACGACGATGAAGAAGCGAACACGGTTTTTTGGATATTCGTGTCGAGTTCAATGCCTGATCACCAAATGAAAGAGGTGCTAGAGCTCGCTGCAGAGTGGGGAGGCCGTGTTGTGTTTAACGGCTTACGACCTGGCGACGTGGGCGTACCAGATATGATTAAAGGTTTGTGGCAATTAAAGGTCAAACTGGCTAATGCTCAAGATGACATACGCACGCATGCCGAGAACCCAGACAAACTGAAACGAATCAATAAAGCCGCTGTTTACATGGATCCAATGGCATTCGAGCGTTTCAACATTGAACAAGTTCCAACGATGGTTTATGAGCGCAAATTATCCGATAACACAAAACTCGTCGGGAAAGTGAAAGGTCTAATCAGCGCAAGCTACTTACAGAACGAGACGGAAAGCGCGGCAGCAAACCCTGATTATGACGGCTCCGAGGTATTCCTTGGTGAAATGGGCTCCATATTTCCTATCGCAGAAAAAAGCTTCATTGAAGAGTCAAAAAATAGAATGAGGGCCGTGGATTGGGAAACGGAACAAAAACAAGCAATAGCACGCCATTGGCATAACCGCAGTTTTCATACTCTTCCACCAGCCGTGAAAGACCGTGAGTTCGACTTTGACCCAACAGTGATAGCCACTGGTGATGTGAAAGCGGTCAATGGTCTTATTCTGGCCAAGAAAGGAGAGTTAATAAATCCCCTCAAGCCGCTTAAAAACCACGACATAGTACCTGCACATTTAACCATGTTTGTCTTTGATGCGACCGACGAACAGGAAGTGGAGTTTGTAAAGTACATGTCCCTCAATGAATCTCGCGGGAAAGTGAAACTCATATCTACACGTATCGATAAGGATAGGGGGTTTGACCATATATCTGAGTTAAATAAGAAGTTCACCTATGACGTGACCATCCTGACTAAAGAAGTCATCGACCGATTTGATTTGGAAGTGACCCCGACTCGGTTAATTAGTACCGATGAGGGTATGTTCCAGATAAATGAGTATTCGGCGCAAACAGTCACTCAGGTCAACCTACAAGTGGCTGACGGTGGCCAACCTACACCGCTCAATCAATCCAAAACAAACTAGTTAAGGAAAACACAACATGATTAAGAGTCTCGTACTTATTGGTTTCGGCGTCGCTCTCGGTGTGTGGTTGGCTGATACACAACCTAATCTAGCCAACTCAGTGAGGGACATTACTGAATCAAGCATTGATGCTGCAGATCAGCTAATGAAAGATAACCCAAACTTCTCGAATTCCGTGAACAACATTAAAGAACAAGGTATTGACGCTGCTGGTGTTGTGATAGAGCAAGTGAACAAGAACT
The DNA here is from genome assembly GCF_054968605.1 of Pseudoalteromonas sp. G5_S1_14_S5. Taxonomy (NCBI): domain Bacteria; kingdom Pseudomonadati; phylum Pseudomonadota; class Gammaproteobacteria; order Alteromonadales; family Pseudoalteromonadaceae; genus Pseudoalteromonas; species Pseudoalteromonas sp. G5_S1_14_S5. The sequence goes on from NZ_JBQKUM010000008.1 coordinate 82,456, forward strand.
AAAGGGAGGAACATATGATTAGGTTCTTTTTGATTGGTTTGATGTCCACAATGATAAGCATGGCGAGCTTATATTCTGTGGCTGCGGATAACGACAAGGCAGGCGACTTATGTCCCGATGCCAACATCTTGAGTACGGTCATCGACGGTATGTGTTGGAGCTGTTTACTTCCAATTCGACTAGCCGGTATTGGTGGGGACGCGCCTAAAGGAGCCGCTTCGAGCAAGCCTTTTTGCATGTGTGCTGATGAGCTAGGTGTCCCTGAATGGGGTATACCGCTCGGGTTCTTCCAACCATCAAGGATCGTATCTTTTTCACCAACGCCATACTGCATGCCTTCATTCGGTGTTCGTTTGGCAGACGATAATACCCGTGCTGGACAAGGCCGAACAGAAACAGCGATTGACGATACAGAAACTTCTTTCTTTCACTATAAATATTGGGTTTACCCAGTAATGCAAATGATTGAAATGTTTGCCAACGCGGATTGTACCTATGATGGGGCGACAACATTGGATTTGGCGTACTTTTCCGAAGCCGACCCGTTGTATCAAGATGATTTGTTGGCGTTCGTGATGTTTCCGGAAACCGTTATCTTTTCGAACCCAATAGCGACCTCTATCTGTACAGCCGATTGCGCTCAAATACTGGCTGGTGGAGAGGTAGTTGAAAACTATTTTTGTGCTGGGTGTTCAGGGAACCTTTACCCAATGACTGGCAATAATCAGTACAGTGACGATCCGGTACGTGGCACTTCGTTGTTAACCACGCGTTTGATGGCCACTCTACACCGACGTGGGCAAGCACAGCTGACAATGGGTAATCATATGATTCAAGACAGTTGTGAACCGAACTACGCGCCAATGTTGCCAAAAACACAATATCGTTCTTCCATGCTTTACCCAGTAAGAGAGGCGAGCTCGCAACCTAAAGGTGGGGGAGGATCTTCAATTCCACTATCAACAGGTTGTTGTCATAAACTCGGTGACAGCGTTCTTAAGTGGGGTAATGGCCGATTGGTCCCTGGTCGGGAAGCGTTCGTTTATCTTCTGTATTCTTGGAATGATTGCTGCTTAAGGTAACTTTAGAGAGCCACCCTAACGGGTGGTTTTTTGTATTCGTTTAACAAAAACTCAAAATGCCCTCGCTATTTGAAATTTTTTAAGTGTTACGGGATTAACCTGATCTTGTTTTGAGAAAAAGGCAGGGCGTTATGTTTAATCGAATACTGACTCACTTTAGCTTGTTCGCGTTTCTGGTTCAGATCTTTCATGTTTCGTTTATCGGTGTGCTGTATGCATCTACCTCAACGGTGACCTACGCACAGAATATGTCACTTGATGAGATATACGGAAACTTTCAAACACCTACTTACAGCGGTGGCAATGCTACTGTAGGTGGTAACTCGCTAGGCAACTCAGAATTGTTTGGATTGGATGTTGAGCGTGTTGGATCAGAAGGGCAATTTGACGCATACCAAGCTTATCAAAATGAAAATAAACTGAGAGAGTCAGGACAAGGTGTTTCAGATAGGTTTTCGAATAACACCGTTGGTAGTGAGTCGGACTATGACGCTAAGGCTTACAACACATTAAAGCTTAATTATAACGACAATTACCAAAAACTAGAGTCCGATGACTCTATCATGGTCGATGCCGACAACATTTTTAAAGAGTTGGCCAATAACCTAGATGATGCCAATTCAGATTTTTATAGCGCTTGCACGACAGAAACAAATACGTACTCAGTAAACAGAGAGTATGTCGGGAAAGTCAAAAATGAATGCATGGAACCCGACCGTTCCAATCTAATGAAGTGTGAATTAAAACGACACACAACCTACCCTTTGAAAAAGCGCTCTGGTAGTGGCGATGTAGAAATCGTCGATTCACATACTTTTAGACTGACCGTAGGTGACCCAACCGACAACAGTACTCATGACCATGGAATGGGCTGTTACCACAAAATCAACTTTGTTGAATTTGAGCTTGAAGAAGATGTCCGTATCAGTTCGGTAACGTTCGAGCGAGTGTGGGTGGATGATGTCATTCAATTTACACTAAATAATGCAATCGTTTATCAATATGTACCCACTAAATCGTATTGGTTTAACAATGGCAGTTGTCGTGATGGCGATTGTACTTCATACCCTGATTACGATGAAAACGGCAATTGGGCGCACCCATATGTAGACGAAACTGGCTTTCCATACCAACACACTAATTGTGAATTCAGCTCCAGCCGAGTGTTTACTACAAATACCAACATAACAAGCCAATTTGAAGCTGCTCGTGCTTCTAATCGCGGAATCGTTAAATTCAAAATGCGTTTGGGTGTAGGCGGTGGAGGGGAAGGTAAAGCCACCATTCTCGTCCGTACTGTGGACCCAATTGACCCTAAAGAATTCATTGAGCAATCTCCTGTTGGTTGTGCTGCGGAACTCGGTTGGATTCAAGACCCTTCGACGTGTGATGTGTTTGGTAGCGAAGGCGATCAGATCTACATTAATCCAGACTGTAGTAATCCACTGAATCAGAGTGGTGGACAACAAGGCATGATGTGTAGCTACGGAGGATGGGAATGTGTGGAATCCGAAGCGGCGCATATCGATGATTATGATCAGTTCTTAATCGGTTTGCCTATTAACGTGCCTCGTCCGGGCCAAACGAGCGATGGTAAAGCGTGTTTAAAGGCCAATGCTGTCAACTACGAATGCAATCCTTTACCGAAGCAACAAATTTGTGGTCAACCTTACTGGCCAGAAAGCAATGAGAGGGTTTGCACTTCTTTCACTGAATTTAACGCCAATATTCCGGATCGCTGTGAGCCTTACAGAAATAATGCCGACTGTGCGTTAATTGAACAAAACCCAGCCTTTGTTGACCCTATAACGGGGCGAGCATACGTCCAAGAGTCAGTCTACGAATGTAACACTTATACAAACGGAAACTATTCGTACACGATGGAGGAAGACATTTGCACGGGTGAAATGCAGTGTGTGGGTGGAGATTGCCGTTATTCAGAGCTTGAAATGAATGATGACTTTGCGGAAGCAATGGCGACGTTCAAGATGCTGGAAGACATTAAATCGAATATGGAGTGTGAAAATCCAGATGATGTCTCCACCTGTAAAGTCTTCAATGGTGAAGTGTCATATTGCGGTATCGAGCAGACAGGGCTTGGTTTTAACTGCTGCACGATATCCGCAGGACAAACCAATATCTTCGATTACATCAAAGGCGTCTATCATCACTATGCGATGGAACAATCACTGGCTGGGTTGGCAAGCTCTGGTGCCGGATTTGGTTCCTGGGCGTCTAGTTACCCAACTCCTGTTACCAATACCGTAACTTATGTGACCGATGCTGTGAGCGCTGGTTGGGATTTTGCGGTACGTAACATCACGGGTGAAGTCGGGGAGGCCGCAGCTGAGGCCGCAACAGAGAGTTTGCTCGATGAAATTAAAGGTGAATTGATGAAAAAGGTCGCAGACCTGCTGCCTGATGCAATCCGAGATGCGATCTTTGATACTGTGACGGAGGGAACCGGTTCGACTGCTACTACAACAGTGTCACTCAACCCAGCTGTCTCTGGCGCATTTGCAACTATTATGGCCGTTTATGCTACCTATCAACTGATTAAGTTGGGTGCAATGATGATTTCGGAATGTGACGACCTTGAAATGGGCATGGGTATGAAGCTCGACCAACAACAATGCATATATGCCTCAACCAGTTGCCACAAAGACACGCCATTTGGCTGTCTCATAAAGCGTAAGCACTATTGCTGCTACCCGAGTCCATTGGGGCGTATCATCATGGAACAAGCGGCGCCTCAACTGAATATCAGCCTCGATCCGAGAAATGGACAATGTTCAGGCATGACGCTTGAACAAGTCAGCGAGTTGGATTGGGACACCATAGATTTAACCGAATGGGAAAATCTGATTATGGCTTCTGGACTTGCAGTAGAACATGACGATTTAAATATCGATACCCTGTCGAGCCAAGCTTGGATGCCAAACAATGATGATGCAATGAACCCTGTCGACCTTAACCAAGCACGTTTCGAGTCAACTGACGCCGACGCAAACTTGAAAGAGACACATGATGCAGCAACACCTGGTAACTTGGATTGCTCGGTATACCCTAGACCACCAGTGTGTGACTCACCATTATCGATTTTGGACGATTAGAGTTATTTAACAAAGATAAATGGAATGAATCAACTGACTGAACTACAAGCTGGGTTAGCAATATTACAAGCTCATTGTACGAGGGGAAAGGTTATTGTGGAGGCAAACGCTAGAGGAGTTGGAATCAACGTTACCTTACGTGCGCCAAAGAATGAGCAATCAGGTTTACTGGATAAGCTGCGGTCAGTCGCACCATTTAAAGGCAAAGAACAGCTAATTTCTCTGTGGGTCGATGACCTTAAATTCTATGAGTGCCGCTTGGAGAAATATATGGTTTATATCTCAGACACGTAAATTACTTCAATACATCAAAAAGGGCTTACAGTCTAAGCCCTTTGTCAGAGGCCAATATAGTTTGAGTCATTCCAATTAAGATTGTTTAATTACAATATAGTTTGTTATGCATACTTGAAGGTGTAACGTCTGTCTTAATGGTTAATATCTAAGGTTGTAAGGGTGAACTGAACTAAGGCATAGTTCTTATAGAGGTAGTGCTTTCTGTGCTGATTGGAATCTAACAGAGGCGATGTTGTGTGATTACAGAGGCGATGTTGTTACAGAGGCGATGTTGTTACAGAGGCGATGTTGCCAAACTCATTTCTGTCGGGTGGACGA
>NZ_JBQKUM010000009.1:0-87254 GCF_054968605.1 Pseudoalteromonas sp. G5_S1_14_S5
AAGCTATTGCTCACCGCCTGAGCACGGTACGTCACTCAGACACCATACTAGTGCTAGAAAAAGGTGAGATAGTTGAAAAGGGTAATCACCAGCAGTTAGTGGCGCACAACGGAATTTACGCCGGCTTATTGAAAGAGTCGATAGTGGAAACCAATGAGCCAAAGGCAACTGAAGCCTAGGCTCTACTAAAATCGATTTATTTGTTGTCAGAGGCCCAATAAACCCCAGTCATCGCACTGGGGTTTATTGTTTTTAGTCGGGCATAACTTTTGTTTATAAGCGATATAACTCACCTCACCCCAAAGATTGATGTGAGTGATATAGATTCTGTATAGGTAACGAACGATAATATTAGGATACGCTTTCATTCTCAGTAAAGGACTATCGAGATGTGAGTAATAACATAACTCTATAGTTTTAGTAGAGCATGAAAAATACCGAGTTTAGCTTGAGCCCCTATATTGTTGTGATGACAGAAGGGCTTTCTATCTCCTACACCGCCAAGCTCAAGATGCCCATTGCAAGCACGGATTTGGTAAAAGTAGTCAGGGTTCACTCCTCTGATCGTTCTAGATTGCGTTGCAGAAGAAAGTATCAAAACCGTATTAACCTGGAGGACTACAGGGTATGAATTCTAGTTAACTATCTGAGAAACGTGAGGAGTGTAGGGGCGTTACTTGTGATTTTCGGTAAATGAGTCGCTGAAAATATACATAATTTACGATCATTAATATGTTATTATCTCCCTACTACTTAAGGGGTGTCTTAGGGCATCGGGATGTATGCGAGCAAAATTATGTGCTTGTGTCAGTCACTTTCTGGCGAATATGGAATTGAAAATGTTGTTGGAAGAAGTTGTAGAAATCATTGAATTAACCGACTCAGACCATTTATCTCACGCAATGGACTTGTTTAACGAGCATGGCTTTGTTTCCGCAGAGCATTTACCTTTCATGCCGGTGGTTTTTGAAACCGCACCTGAGCACCTTGCGAAGAAACTATCGCAAATTGGCTTCAAAGGTTTAGTGCAAGTAGAGAAAAGTGAGGGCGCAGCTGGCTTTATCATCGTTGACGCTCAACGAGCTCAGCTTAGCAAAAGCGCGTGATCAGAAACGCTCAATAATATCCGTCATGACAATTTGAGGTTAACACAGTGACAACAGCTACCGTTTCAGCAACAGAGCAACAGATCTCCAATGAACATGCACTTTTGGGTGCGTCGTTAATAGCGTCCCAAAAAGTAGAGTTGGCGCTGTTTAATGTGATCTCTCAATTAGCAAAAACCTTGTCAAAAGATGCTCAGAAAGAGCTAGGTTTAGACTTAGAGACCTTTTTGAGAGAGAAGGCGTGTCACCAAGAAGCAACACTCAGCTTGTATGAACAGACGTTCGGTGAACAACTACCGCTGAAAAAAAACGAACTTAACGATTTTATTTATCATAGAAACGTAGTGACTCGCAGCTTTTGGCGAGTGACTGGTGCTGATGTTAAGGGTGGTGAGAAGCTAGCTAACCCAGAACTTTACCTAAAAGAGTTTCTTGCTAAATGTGAATACTGGCAAGTGATGCTTGATAACCAATCTAAGTAATCACGCCGAAAATGAAAGCCATAGCAGAAGTGCTATGGCTTTTTTGTTGGCCGCGATTTAAGTCCAAAGTCTCACAGTATTATTTAAATCATCATTTTTAATACATAGTTCTTGGAGACGAAGTGGTGTTTAAGTGCTGCACTAATATGTAAAACAATCAAACAAGCTAGGGCAATGCAACTGATACGATGTAAATAAAAGAAGAAGCTGTTGATTGCTGGGTTGGTAATTAGATTTTCGACTGTGGTTAACCAGAATAGAGAGTAAGGTTGTTCCAGCATTAAATAGCCTGTACTGAACACCATAAACATGGCGAGGTACATTAAAGAGTGAGCAAGCTTAGCCACACACTTTTGCCCCTCTGGTATTGATGTTGGCATGCTTGGGGAAGAGCGAAAGTGACTCCAGATATAACGAACCACGAGCAATGGTGTCGCAGTGGTCGCCAATGACATGTTAAGCACTGATAAGAATGAAAACAGTTCTGGATGACTGGTAACATAGTGCATCACATAACCTGCGATTGTGGCATAAATGATTACTGAAGCCATTACCCAGTGCAGCACACGGCTTACTAAATCGTATCTTGGATTATTCAAATTAACCTCGCTCTGATCGTTATTAATATAAGTTTCACCTCGATGCAATAAATCAAATGACTCTATATTCGCATCGCAAATTAATTATATAGAACAGTATTGCTTGGTATTTTTATAATTTAGAAATTAATGATGTTGCTTCAGGTGTTTTACAATTATCAATGATGTTTTAGAGTGTTAATTCCAATATGGATAAGGCAAACTTGCCCACTTCCTAGCTTGTATGCCTATAACGAGATACAGTTAGGTTAAAGATAAATATATAAGGAATGTATAATGCTTCGAATCTTATTGATTGCAGTTATCTCAGTGTTCAGCACAATGAGTTTTGCAAGCGATGAAGTTAAGTACTCTGAGAAAGAGTATTTGGATAGACCATTGATGGAACGCTACGTTTTAGATGAGTTGAAGAAGTTGCGAATGGATCAGCAAGATCTTGAAAGGCGCTTAACAATTCAGATGACGGATCGTGAGCTGGCTGTGGCTGATAAGTCCCTCAATTATGCCAATGTCACCGTTACCTATTTCTTCTACATTATTGCAGGTGTAGCGTCTTTAATCGCCTTAGTCGGTTGGCAATCGCTCAAAGAGCTAAAACACACCACCAAAGAGATGGCAGATCAACGACTCAACACTATCGCTCAAGAGTATGAGAAAAAGTTCAACGTGCTTGAGAGAGACTTGAAGCGTAAGACAAGAATCATTTCAGAAAACAACCGAGAAATCGAAATCATCAATGAGATCCACAATCTATGGTTGAGGGCGCAGAATGCTCAAACCGCGGAACAGAAAATTGAAATCTATGATGAGATTTTGAAGGTTCGTCCTGGGGACTTGGAAGCATTGACATACAAAGCAGACGCAGCGATGGAGATTCAGGAATACCATTGGGCGATGAGCTTATGTAATCGCGTGTTAGAGGTGGATGATCAGAACGCTCATGCTTTATATCAGCGGGCGTGTGCTTACGCTAGGTTGGGAGCGGAAGGGCAAGCGATTGATGACCTAGAACGCTCTGTTGAAGCCAGTGGCTCAATGCGAGAGTTGTTGGCTGAAGAACCGGACTTCGAAATGCTTCGAGGCTTAGAGCGTTTTGAGGCGCTTCGTGAAGAATAAAGCTTTGATGCTATAGTGGGTTTCTTAAGCCCACCATTTTTTGTACTTTCAAAAGAACGGTTTTTTACATTTCGTTTGTTTTTTTGATTTGATTGTTATGTTATAACAATTTTAAGTTCCTTGTTATAACTGCTAATTTTCATGAAGTACCTCCGCATTATCCTGATTGTTGTTGCGATCAGTGCATTTTCACTTGCCGCTTTGCTCTCTTTTCATCCTGAACAGGAAAAAGAAATATCAATAAAAATAACGCCTTATCAAGAACTACACAAGGACGGTGAGGAACAGGCACAAACTCAGACTAGTTCATTAGTTAAAATTCACTACCTTGTGAAAGTAGGGGATACCCTTAGCAACATCTTTTCCTCTTGGAATCTGCCTTATGAAACCGTTCATAAGATCATGGAAGCGGATCTTGAGTCTTTGAAACTCGATACAATCAAGCCCGGTGATCATTTAGAATTACTCTTGGATGGCTACTCTAAACAGCTTGTGGGGCTGATTTATCACGAGAGTCTGGTTGAGCAAGCGAGCTTTACTCGAAACGATGATGGTAGCTTCACCTATCGATTCAACGAGATCCCAGGTGAATGGAAAGAAAAACTCTATGCGGGCAGTGTTCACGGTAGTTTTTCAACGTCTGCATATAAAGCAGGGTTAACTACCGCTCAGATAGCTAATATTACTCGCACGTTGAAAGATAAAGTTAACTTCGCTCGTGAGCTAAGAGCAGGTGACAGCTTTAATGTATTGGTCAAAGAGCAATACACGGACAATCACCTAACGGGCAAAACAGAAATTCAAGGTATCTCCATTCAATTAAGAAATCGAAAAGTGGCGGCGTTTTTGGCGCCTGATGGTCTCTTCTACGATAGAGAGGGCAATAGCCTAGAGCAAGCCTTCGATAGATACCCTGTCGACAGAAAGTTCCGAAGAATCACCTCATCGTTCAACCCGAAAAGAAGGCACCCAGTGACAGGCCGAATCTCGCCGCACAATGGTACTGACTTTGCGACGCCAGTGGGCGCTCCGGTATATTCAACGGGTGACGGCCGGGTTGTAGCGCTCCGTGACCACCCGTATGCCGGCAAATACTTGGTGATTGAACATAACAGCGTATACACGACGCGTTATCTTCACTTGAGCCGATTCTTAGTTAAGAAAGGGCAACAAATTAAGCGAGGCCAAAAAATTGCGCTATCGGGTGCCACTGGCCGTATTACTGGCCCACACTTGCACTTTGAGGTGTTGGTTCGTGGTCGAGCTGTTGATGCGATGAAGGCTAACTTACCGATGGCGAGCTCGATTATGCCTAAAGATAGAAAAGAGTTTTTGGCTCGAATTGCTTCTTTTGATGCCATGCTCTCTGAGCCCGCAGAGCGCGCAAGTTAAAGATATTCAAACCTAACTTGGCGATGCATACAAAAATGCCCCTTAGTTAGCGATTTGGCTAAGGGGCTTTTTATAGAGAATCACATTATTGCTTTCCAGGCTACAAGGCTTGCTGGTTAGCTGAGCTCAGAATCAACCAGTAATCAATTAAGCAACAACCACCGCAGTACCACTGGCAGATACCATTAGCATGCCGTTACCTGTGCCAAGTACTTCATAATCGATGTCGACACCCACGACGGCGTTTGCTCCGGCTTCAATGGCTTTCTGCTCTAACTCTTTGAATGCATAGTTGCGTGCTTTCTCGAGTTCCTTTTCGTAGGTGCCAGAACGTCCACCAACGAAATCACGAATACCAGAAAACATATCCTTGAATACGTTCACCCCTAAGATAGCTTCTCCGGCAATAACCCCTTTGTAGTCGACAATGCATTTACCTTCGACAGATTGTGTGGTGGTAATGATCATAATGGCCTCTTGTAAGTAACGGTTCTATTGAATGTTATCGTTATTCTCTACTTGTGTTCTATCGTTAAGCGTCATGTCTGAATTGGCAAATTCATGTCTTAACCATGTTCTCAGTTGTAGCACACTTTCTTGTTTTAACTTGTTTTTTGGGCAAACAAAATAGAAATCTTGGTGTGGGTTAGCGACTGGCTCGCCAAGCTCAACCAGCATACCGTGACTAATATCATCTTTTACGAACAAGCGGTGAGTGACCAATACGCCAAGTGAACGAATGGCGGCTTGGACTGCTTGAATCGATACATCAAACGTTAGATTACTGTGGAAACCGGGCATTGGGACTTCATAATGGTCGCACCATACTTGCCAGTCGTGTTTGCGCCTAGGGTTAAAAACACCAATTGTATTGTTCTGTTCGACAAGCTCTATGACGCTTAACTCTTTATTGTTCGCAAGTAGCGTAGGGCTACACACCAGCACCATATCATCATCGCCTAGTTTTTCGCTGTGGTACCGTTCCCACTCATTGGGTTTGCCATGCACAAGAGCAATATCAACACCTTCTTGTTCAATATCGAAAGGGCCCGTTAGTGTTGAAATACGAATATCAAGTGACGGAGCGAAAGCTTGAAAGTCTGGGACGCGGGGGATCCACCAGTGCATTGCAAGCGAATTCACCATATTGAGGGTAATGCGATGGTCATTGGGCGTCCTTGCAAGTTCTTCAGTCGCCTCTATCACCTGCTCCAATGCAGGAGCGACTTTGCGGTAATACCGTTGACCTGCGGCATTAAGGACAACACGGCGACCTACTCGCTGAAACAGAGGTCTATTGACCTGTTGTTCTAAAGACTTAATGGCTTGGCTTACTGCAGAATGGCTGACATACAGCACACGAGCGGCATCGGTCATGCTACCAGTTTCTGCAACAGCAATGAAAGCGTAAACGGATTTAAGCGGGACGAGTTTTTTCATTAGTAAGTTTTCCTTACAGTTATTGTTAATATTACTCGCTATTTTTAATGACGTCACGCTTCTAAAATAGACTGCATAGGAGGTGATAATTATGTCTGATATTACCAAGGCGACGACTTTCATGTTGTTGTCTACGTTCAGTTTGTCTTTAAGCGGTTTAGTGGCGAAGTATTTATCGGAAGTGATGCCTATTTCAATACTGAGCTTTGTGCGTTTCTTCTTACCTAGCTTGCTCATATTCTTGTTTCTTATCTTTTCTAAAATCAGCAGGCCTATAGGAAGTATGTGGAAGCCACTGGTCATGCGGGCGATATTCATGGTGGCATGTCAGTGGTGTTTTCTTGCGTCGTTACAAACTTTAACGCTGGTGGAAGGTGTGGTGTTATTTAGTACTGGGCCGCTATTTATTCCTTTGTTAGAAAAGTTAATGTTTGGAACCAAAATTCATACAACAACCATATTTTGTTTAGCGATAACCTTTTTCGGTGTTGTGATGATGGCTGGGGATTGGTCGCAGTTGAAATTTTGCTCTGAGTTCTTGAGGCCTGAATTACTGCTTGGTTTGCTGGCTGGAGTATTCAACTCAGCGTCACAGGTGAGTTTGTATCGTGCTTCTAAAACCAGTCTCACGCCTGCAGAACTTAACGCTTGGACGTTTTTAGTTGCAGCAATATTGGTTATCCCGATGTTGGTATTCACCTCAGTACAAGGCGTTTCTGGAGTGCAAGCAGACTCAAGTATTCTTAATGCTTTAAAGATGGTTGACCAAATAGGCTGGATTGGAATAGGTGCATTTGGACTGGCGCTATGTACTGTTAATACACAGATCTTCCGCTCAAAAGCTTACAAGCTTGCGGAAAGTGGTTCTCAACTGGCTCCGTTAATTTTTACCAACATGTTGTTTAGTGTACTGTGGCAAGGTGTGTTCTTTGATGATGTATTTTCTACTCAGCAGTTGGTTGGTATTAATCTGATTGTCGCTGCGAGTATCACAAACACCTTGTTAGCGAAAAAGCACATTAAAGCTAGGCAAGCATCTAAGCCGACGAGCAGTTCTAAAGAAAGCTCGATGTTGGGGTTACAGCCAATAGCTAAGCGCTAACCGTTTAAAAGAGTGAGCGTATATACTCTTTTACTTTATCGATATGTTTCATTTCATCAACCTCGCATCGTTGGTTTGGTTCAAGGAATTGCTCGGCGTATTTGTCGTAGATCTTGTTTTCTAGAAATAGTAAATAGAGCTTAGGGTCGATATGACCGCTGGTGGCCATGTCGGTCATGATATTGAGCGATTCACTGAGTAGCTTTCCTTTTTTATACGGACGATCGCTCGAAGTCAGGGTTTCAAACACATCAGCAATTGCCATGGCTCTCGACGGTAGAGGTAACTGGTCTTCGCTTACCCCTCGAGGGTAGCCTTTACCATCGATGCGTTCATGATGCCCACTGGCGATTTCAGGAATATTTTGTAGGTAAGGTGGGTAAGGGAGCTTGTTTAACATGGTGAAGGTCTGAATGATATGGTCATTAATCATGAAGCGTTCCTCTTCGTTGAGAGTGCCACGATTGACCTTTAAATTATGCAGTTCGCCTTGGTTGTATTTGACTTCTCCCGGCTTAAGAACGAACTCTTCTTGCCACAATTCTGCTGGGTTAAAGCCGTTATCCCATGGGATTTTGTGCTCTGGTTTATCTGCAAGCAGTGGTTCCATTACTGGTAATGTCTGTTCACTGTTATCTGGTGCAGCATCAGCAGATTGCGATAATTTCTGCCACGACTCGTATCTCTCTTTTTCAGCCCAAGATATTCCAAGCTGATCGTCTAATGTTCGTTTCCATTGACGTTTGGCTATTTGGTCCAATCGCTCGAGTTGCGCTTCTGTCATTGATTCTCCGCCTAAATTGCACTGCGCAACGAAGGCAAACTCTTCATCGAGTGCTGATAGAGTTTGCTCGAGGATCTGTAGCTTCTCTTCCTGATGTTCACCGTTCGCCATCGCTTTCCAATAGTCGGTTTCAGCTTGCTGTTTGAGTAACTCAAACCGCATGCGAACTTCGTGGATTCGGTCGTATATGGTCTCGAGTTTGGTTGCTTTTTCTACCAAATACTCTGGTGTGGTGACTTTCCCGCAGTCATGCAACCACGCGGCTAACATCAACTCTTCCCACTGTTTGCTGTCCAGAGAGAACTGAGGGTAATAACGGTCGTCATCGATAGTCGCCTGGGTTAACCATTTGGTCAGCTCTGGGACTCGCTGGCAGTGACCGCCAGTGTATGGGGATTTGGTATCTATCGCAGAGGCTATCAGCTCAATGAAGGCGTTGAGCATGTCTTTCTGTTGCTGCATTTGGTCAATGTTGTCTTTGGCTATTTCCGCAAAGCTCAATAGCTCTCTTAAAAAGGCATGTTTATCCGCTTGAGCTTTGGTTATGGGTCTTTCATAGCCAATCGCCACAATACCGACTAACAGTTTTTCACGGCTCAACAACGGGAACAGGTATAGGTCTGAGTTGAAGATTGAATCTTGATAGTAGTTGAGTACATTGTCTTCTCGATTTAAGTGGATGGTCTCTCCCGACTTGAGTTTGCACAGTAACCAAGGTGTGTGTTTGATGAAGTCATTGATGTCGGCCTTAAAAGGAATAATCGCTAGGTTAGCGGCGGTATCAAACACATCTTTCTCTTCTGATTGAGTAAACAGCACAATGGTTTCGGCTTTGGTAATCAGATAGCTTTGATGAGCAATGTTCTTGGCAAGTATCGAAAATTCCTGATTTCCCGCCGTGTCTCGCAGAAAGTTGATCAGGTCATGAAGTGTGTGTTCCATCAATTCAATGGAGTGGGCGAGGTTCGCGACCTCTTTGATCATGCTCTTTGGGTCATGAGTACTACGGAAATCGAATCGTGCGATGTTGTCGGTAAGCTGCATCAAGGTATTGAGTGGCTGGGACAGGCGATTAGCCATAAGCCATACGATACCAAAGCAGATAAACAGCATCCCAATCGCGACGGCGACCTGTTTGTCACGCATCGAAATAAGATCGGAAAGGAGCTCATTGTGTGGTGTTGCTTCTGCCAAATAGAGAATCACGTTTTGGGTGAGCTCAACCGGAGTTAAGGTCAATGCCCATGTGTTTAGGTTGTACTCCACGTTTTTTAGATCGAGATTAAATTTCTGTTCATCTGAGATCAGTGGACCCAAAACAGATGCTTTTAACGCCTCCATTTGGTCTCGTTTAGGAATGTTGAAGAAGCTTTGCTCTTGCTCACTACCAGAGAGCTTACCTGTGGTTTGCCCATTACCAGTGTTGGCATTTCTCGCCTCGAGTGTGAGGTTCGAGGTCTTTAGATTAAGTTGATGTTGACCAAGAAGGTTAAAGTGTTTGTCGAATAGAGCGAGTTTAGTTTTCGGAGAGTAAGCCAGCTCACTGATCTGAGAAGAGAGTGAACTTAGCGTGAAGTCAGCGCCCACCATATGTTTGCCATCGGCTGAACGCCTAGAAAGCGTAATGCCATTGGTTTTTAGGAAATAAAAAAGATAGGGCTCGGATAGGTGTATTGATCCATCTGGCTTTGCATTGCGATACCAAGTACGAGTCGTTGGGTTGAATTTACTCTCGCTTTGAACTGTGCTGATGACCTGGTGTGCGCCATCGAGGTAGGTAATAAAGTTATCACCATCCAAATTAGTGCTACTGACCATCATGGTCGCCTTGGCAGGGGCGTTATTTTCGGCTCTTTGTTTATTGGTGCTCAAGGGGCGGTAAATTCTGAAGTCACCGTCCTCTGAGCCATAGAAGAGCGCGACCAAATTAGTATTCTGTTTGAAGATGATATCAACCGACGCTATCCAAGACTCCTTTTCGATAGAAGCACTTTGCTGATTAACAAACGGGCTCACTGCCATCACATTCAATGTGGTAATAACCGGTGCTATCGCTTGTTTGAACACAGACTCTAGCTTGTCGCGGTGCTCATTACTAACCTCGCGAACAGTTCCTAATAGCAACTCTTGAGAATGCCTATAGCTTATTGAGATCAAAACAGCACCGACAAATGTTGTCAAAATTAGGAAAAGGCTAGTGATGTGTATACTCAGCGGATAACGTCTTCGTCTCATCTAACACTCCAGCGTGTGAACTGGTTTAAGTATTGACGAACTTGGGTAGGTTGCAAAAAATTGGCTCAATTATCAGGCTAGCCTGTCGCAATGATAATGAAGCAAACCGATAGAATATTGGGTGAAGGTTGCGGTGACAGTCTGCCTTGTAGCAACTAGGCAATTAGTTATGAGAAAGCGTTAGGTTAAGGTGCTAATTGTCACTTTGTGCTGATAAACTGGCTCTATTGAAATCATAAGGCACTCAATTCCAAGCAGAGGCTTTAGGTTTATTTTCTGAAAAGTTTAGATATCAAGAGAGGGCATTGATTTATGGAATTAAAGATAGACACTCACACCCATACATATGCCAGTGGTCATGCTTATAGTACATTGATTGAAAATGCTAAATCGGCAAAACAAAACGGCCTTGCTATGTTCTGTACCACTGATCATTCAGAGTCAATGCCGGGCGCGCCACACTACTGGTTCTTTAGCAATCAGCGTGTACTTCCTCGTTTTATCGAAGGCGTTGCGATTATTCGCGGCGTTGAATCAAATATTATGAACACTCAGGGGGAGATCGATATACATCCAAGTGTTGATAAGAACTTAGATTGGGTGATTGCGAGCTTTCATGAGCCTGTATTTCGCCCGTCAGACTCCGCAGCTCATACTGAGGCTCTCTTAAATGTCATCAAAGGTGGTCGAGTCGATGCACTCGGTCATTTGGGTAATCCTAATTTTGATTTCGACTTTGAAGCCGTCATTCAATGTGCGGTAGAGCACAATGTCGCCATCGAGATAAATAACACGACACTGAAAGGCAATAGCCGCGTTGGTAGTGTCGACCGCTGCTACGAGATCGCGAGAATAGCAAAAGCAAAAGGGGCATTTATCACATCGGGTAGTGATGCTCATTTTTGCAATGATGTTGGTGGTTTGGTTCTTGTATCTGCGCTGCTTGATAAGGTTGGCATTGACTCGAACAAGGTTATTACTCATTCACCGCAGCAATTCTTATCGTTTCTTGCGTTACGTGGTCGCAACGAGATCCCTGAATATTCGGCGCTTGTTTAAGAGAATGTCGGCGGGTTTGCATTTCGACACAATCAATTTTTGTGCCTGACGGATTTTTGTATACACTAGCCGAAAATAATAAAGTCGAAGCGCTGCAATAATGAAGGCGCTATCTTCAAAGTCACAGTTTCACTTGGAGAAACAATGAAAACTCGCTCAATCCTTTTATCTGGCCTAATCACTGCAGCAGTAATGTCTGGCAATGCATTTGCTAACGTTGACCTTAAGAAAAACATGCAAGAAATGAAGCTTGCATTCAAACAAGCGGCAGAAGCTCAAAGCATTGAAGAGATGCAAAAACCTATCGTTCGTTTAGATACGCTAGTGGCAGAGCTAAAAACGGGTGTGTACCCAGTAGAGAAAGAAGAAAACTTCATGGAAGGCTTCAAGAAGATCAGTCTATCGATCGATAGCATTGAACAGAAGCTAGACCAAGGCGATTTCGAGGCAGCAAAACAAGAGCTGCGTACGATTGATGGCCTTCGTGAAGAGTACCACGACAAGCGTAACCCAAGTATCTGGAGCAAGATCTTCGGTTAATGGATTAATCTGGAGCGTTTGCTTGTTAGACAGTAAACAAAGCCCAAACCTCAAGATTCGATTTCTAAAATGCCGCCTATATTTTCCTTTATTGGAAAATGTAGGCGGCGTTTTTTATTGGTGGCTTTCTAACCGATAGCTTTGCACGTATATGAATAATATGGGCTATGTTCTATTCGCGTAACCAGTTTTTAACTAAAAAGAGTGTGCGTTGGCTTCAACTTTTTAACCTGGTGTTAATCTTTACGTTTACCTATATAACAAGTGCCTCATAATAAGGGAAATTTATAAAGATTTGGAATAATGCGCCGAACCTCGTTCAACCTCTCTATGTTACTTGCCACTGCGTTAAGCTGGGCTTTAGTGACTTTAATGCCTGTTATCAATGCTCATGGTAATAGTGCGGGAGTGTGGGCGTCGCTGTGTACGGTCAATGGCTTTGAATTGGTTCAAATCGAAGAAGGCGAGCCGAATACTCATAAAGGTAAGCCGTGTCCATTTAGCCATTTTTCCACATTTCACCAAGATGAACTTCCAACTACACTACTCACAACTCGACTGAGTTTTATTGTCTCAGACAGCTACGTTTTTTGGGCTCTAAGCGAACGCTATTCGAGACAAGCCCCACGTGGCCCTCCCTTTGTTACTGCTTAAACCTCACTTATTAAAATAATTAAAAAATATCGTATTAAGTAAAGTAAAACATGCCTTAGTGACTTTCCGATTTTTCAGAAGGTTCGTTTGCGCATGTCAAAGGAAATAATAATGTTGAGAAATGAATCTCAAACTAATGTGAAGGCACAAGCGACTTCGCAGTCTACAAGCAGTGCAACAAGCAGTTCGAAAACCGATATTCAAAGCAAAGAGCGCATTAAAACCCTCTATTTTCTCACGTGGCGCTGGCATTTCTATGCTGGGCTGTTCGTTATCCCGTTCATGCTGATGCTAAGTATTACTGGCTTAGTCATGTTGTTTGATGATGAGATCGAACTGGCTTTTCATCAAGAGGCGATTGAAATTGCAGTATCTGGTGAGCCGATCAAAGTTTCGCAGCAGTTAGCGGCAGTGCAGAATCAATATCCACAAGGCTCAGTGACACAGTTTGTACCAAGTAAAGCGCCTGATTTGGCGAACCGATTTTCAGTTTCTCTGGAAGATGGCGCATCGGTTTTCGCAACTGTGAATCAATATACAGGTGAAGTCATCGGTGAAGTACCACGCAGCGACAGCCTGTACCAGTTGGCAAACGACATCCACGGCACGTTATTGATTGGCGATTGGGGTGATTATCTGATTGAAGTTGCGATCAGCTTGTCGATTCTGTTGCTCGTCAGTGGCATTTACCTATGGTTGCCAAGAGACAATGCGAGCCGCGTAGGCTTTCTTAAGTTGAGATTGTCATCCGGGACAAGGGTACTGATGCGTGATTTGCATGCGAACATAGGTGGCACGTTATCTCTTATTCTGTTGTTGTTTATCCTTTCTGGTTTGGCGTGGACAGGCTTCTGGGGCGGTAAGTTAGTGCAAGCGTGGAGCACTTTCCCTGCTCAAATGTGGGATGATATTCCGCTGTCTGATAAGACACACGCATCCCTTAACCATGGCTCGGAAGAAGAGCTTCCTTGGAACTTGGTACAGACACCATTGCCGTTGTCTCAAGATAAACCTGCCGAACATGTCCATCATGTGGAAGAGGAGTCTGAACCTCATGATCACTCTAAGATGGGCGATGACCACTCTATGCACGTCATGTCTGCGCGTAGCTTTGCCATTGATGATGTCATTGCAAAAGCACGAGCTCTTGGCTTCACTCAGTACAAGGTGAACTTCCCACGTTCAGAAACCGGTGTGTACACGGTGACAGCGAACACGATGGGCGGTGATATCATCGATCCAACGCAAGATCGTACCACGCACCTAGACCAATATTCTGGTCGTATCCTTGGTGAAGTGACTTGGCAAGATTACAACTTTACCGCTAAGACATTAGCGGTCGGTATTTCTCTCCATCAAGGTGATATTAGTATTATCAACAAGCTTTTAAACGCCTTGTTCTGCTTGGCATTCATTGTGGTATCAGTAACTGGCGGTGTGATGTGGTGGATGCGAAGACCATCAGGTCAACGTAAGCTTGGCGCGCCACCTAAGTTTGGCGATGCTGGTCTATGGAAAACTGGCTTGGTGAGTGTTGTGGTTATTTCAGTGCTATTTCCTCTCGCGGGAGCAACGATTGTAACAGCTATGATTTTGGATTGGCTATTGTTCTCACGGGTTGAGAAGTTCAAAACGGCGTTGAGCTAATTGAACCAAACACGGACCTTTTCAGCTTGAGAAGGTCCGTTTTTTATTCTATCGGGAAGTTGATTGATCAAGAAACTTTAGATTTGATAAAACCTATTTTTGATAAAGCTCTATATTTCATAAAGCTCAAGCGGCAGGCCGTCTGGGTCTGCGAAAAACGTGAATGACTTCCCCGTAAATTCATCTACTCGAACCGGTTCGACGTCGATTCCATGCCCCTCTAAATAACTTTTTACTTGTTGAACGTCCTCAACACAAAAGGCTAAATGCCTCAGTCCTTGAGCTTCTGGAAAGCTCGGCCTTTCAGGTGCATCAGGGAAGCTAAACAACTCTATTTGAGCACCATTGGGTAATGCCAGATCAAGTTTGTAAGACTGGCGCGCATCTCGGTAATTCTCTGCAATCACTTCCAGTTGTAAAATTTCAGTATAAAAGCACTTAGATACCGCGTAATTGGAACATATGATTGCCGTGTGGTGGATTCCTTTTAGCATCAGTTTATTCCTCCTGCTAACTTGTCACCCAAGTGTTCCATCGCGTAGTCAATGAACACGCGAAGGCGGGCGGGCATGTATTTGGTTTGTGCGAACTGCATTGCTATAGCGCCGTGATAGTTACTCTTGATGGTCCAGTTATTCAATACTTGAACAACGCTGCCTTCTGCTAACGCATCTTGAATCACGAAGTCATGGAAGATGCCAATCCCCAGACCTTCTTTCACGCCTTTAAGTCGCATTTGAGAGTGGTTCACTGCGTATCGACCACTAACGGAGACGGTGTGAAACTCATCGTCTTTGAGAAAGTCCCAAATATGGTCTTTGTCTGTTTCTGCTAGGTACAGACAATCGTGCTGACTCAGATCGGTTGGGTGGGAAGGTGTCCCTTTGTGACCCAAATAATCAGGGCTCGCGCACAGCACTAAGTTGGTTTTACCTAGTTCTTTTAACACCAAGCTCTCATCGGGCTTATCAGTGAGTCGAAACGCAATATCGATGCCTTGGCGTAGTATGTCGATATCACCATCAGCAGCGCGTAACTTAAGTTGGATCTCTGGATACTGATTAAGAAATGGCACCACAAAAGGCTGAAGTACAGAGTTCAAAAACGCTTCTGGCGCAGCCACAGTGAGTGAGCCAGAAGGCTCGGTATGATCCGAGGTAGATAATTCAACCGCTTGCTGTGCTGCGTTAATCATGACAACGCTCTGATCGTAAACTAATTGACCGGCCTGAGTGATAATAAGCGTACGAGTGGTTCGCTCAAAAAGCTTTACTGACAGTGCCTTCTCTAAACGCGTAATGAGCTTGCTGAGTGCAGAAGGCGTTACCCCTAATTGCTTGGCTGCCGCAGTAAAACTGCCTTCGTTTACCACTAGGATAAATGAGGCGAGATCGGGAAGTAAGGCGATGAGTTTGGGATTGACCATAAGTATCCATGAGAGTCAGCGATGAGCGTGATAGTAATTGTGAGTGATCTAACTTGATTTGTGAATCAGTTTCATTAATTGGCAAAAGTAAAATGAGTCGTGATGATGTTTATATAACGATTGTATAATTAGCGATTTGCCTCTTTTTCAGCTCATGGCATTTGAGTCAATCACCCAACGGCGTCAATATTTAGGCTCATGTCACTAAGTGGATTATCCATCTAACTTACTGTCAATAGCTATCTGACATAGCCATACCAAATATTACAAACTCACGATATTAAAGCCGATATTATTCAAGAACTTTATGTTCATAAGATTGTCACAATACGACACAAAAATAATCGGTATCAATAATGGCAAAAATTTGGCTTGTCTCTTCTATAAGTGTTGCATTGCTTGGCGGCGGTGCATATTTTTATCTGCAACCTTCCACTCAACCAGAGACGTTTCAAACGCTGGTGGTGGAAAAGGGAACCATTGAAAAACAAGCGGTAGCGGTCGGTAATATTGTTCCTGCGCACTCAGTGTCTATCAAGTCGCAAATCGATGGCATTGTGGGTGAAATGTACGTGCAGGTCGGTGAGAAGGTCAAGCAAGGCCAAGCATTGATTAAGGTTCGCCCGAACCCGACGCCACAAGCACTGACCGATGCATCGACAGATCTCATGCGCAGCGAAGCGGACTTAGAATCTGCTAAACAAAAGCTGACTAACCTTGAAAGCTTGGTGAAACAAGACATCATCCCTGAAAACTACGACGAATACGTCAGCGCGCGCTCAGCAGTGAAATCGGCGCAAGCGAACGTACTGCAAAAGCGCCAGAACCTAGAACTGATCCGCAGTGGTGAAGCTTCTATTGGTGATGCCCGTTTAACTTCAACCATTCATGCACCAATTGATGGCACTGTATTGAACCGCAAAGTGGAAGTGGGTGAACCAATTATCTCAACCGAGTCCAGCCAAGCGGCGACAGAAATGATGTCTCTGGCTGATATGAACAGCCTGATCTTCAAAGGAAGTGTGAGCGAGCACGATGCCGCGCAGCTTACTCCGGGTATGCCTGTGCTGCTTACCGTTGCACCTTATCCTGATATGGAAATTTCGGGTGTGTTAACCAAAGTTGCAATCCAATCAGAAAACCTTAACTCGCCAGCAGGTAACGCGACGGCAAAAAGCTTTGATAACGGATTTGAAGTCGAAGTTGGTGAACTGAAGATCCCAAAAGAGATCTTACTGCGTTCGGGTTTCTCATCCACAGCACAAATCACACTGAAGAAATCTGAGAACGTCTTAACCTTGCCAGAGCGAGCACTCAAATTTGATGGCGATACACCAAACGTATTGATTCCAGATAGCTCAGAGCAAGGTTTCCACAAACAAAAAGTGAAGCTTGGTTTGTCGGATGGCATCAACGTAGAAGTATTGGATGGCGTTAAGCTAGACGAAGAAATCATCGATAACAGCATGATGATGGGAGCCGCACATGGCTAAGCGAAACCTATCTAAAATCGGATGCGCGATTCTGGTGGCCACAATCAGCTTACCAAGCTATGGCATCTCGATTGAACAAGCGTGGCAACAGGCGAAACAAAGTGACCCAAATTACGAGAAAGCCAAAATTGGTGTTCAACTTGGCGAAGTGGGTGTTGATGCGAGCCGCAGTTCACTCTTACCCGGCTTAAGTGCCACGGCATCGGCGAATTGGAATGAATCCACTGACAGCACCAACAGTTATGGCGCATCGCTTTCTCAAACTATTTGGGACAGCAGCTTGTGGTCAGATTTGGATCAAGCAAATGCCAACTACATCAAAGCTCAGCTAGAGCTGACTCAATCACACAATGAACTAGCTAAAAGATTGCTTTCATCGTATTTGGATGTGGCAAGCGCGCAGGGGGATCTTCAACTTGCGCAGTCCAAGTTTGCAGAAGGCAACAAATTGCTGAAGATCATCGAGAAGCGTTACCGAGCAGGTAAAGTGAAATCGGTGGATGTAGAAGAGATCCGTGCGACACAAGTTGCTGATAAAGCAGGCATTTTGAATGCGCGCTCAGATTTAGAAGTTAAACGAGCGGACCTGGCGGCTTTGATCAACCAAGTTCCCCAAGACGTTGACCAAATTCGCACTGACTCCCTTGTTCAACCGCCAATGATGGTGGAATCGCAAGAGCAATGGCTAAAGCTTGCTAAAGACAGTAGTCCAGAATTGCTGGTAGCAGCACAGAACGTGAAAGCCAGCGAGTTTGCCAAAGATGCAGCCCAAGGCGTTTACTACCCAACGGTGAAAGCTAATGTTGGGTATAACGATGATGACCGACATCAAGACGGTGAATTCAGCGCGGGCATTACACTCAGTGTGCCTATTGACTTGAATGGCGCAACGCGTGCCAGAGTGGACGAAGCGTCACTCAATACCTTCAGCGCAAAACAAGACTTACGTAAAGTCGAAATCGACATCCAAAAGCGCGTGATTCAGCAGTTTACTCAAGTCGACATTAACTGGAACCAAGTTTTGATGGCTGATGAATTGGTTACTTCTCGCGAGAAAGTGTTGCGCAGTAAAGAGAAACTTTACGATGCCGGTATGTTAGAAGTCTCGGAAGTGATTAGTGCGCACAACAGCTTGTTTGAGGCGAAAAATAGCCTGCAAAATAATCTGTACAACTACTGGCGTCAGCGTATCGGCTTGTTGCAAACCGCAGGTAAGTTAGATGACGACACCATGGTACTGATCTCCCGAGTATTTAACTCATGACCCGTCTATTGCAGCAAACTTTATTACAGCAGACTGTATTGCAGCAAACATGGCAAACATTGATGGCGCACCGCGTGAAGAGCATGTTGGCCATCGTGGCTATTGCTTGGGGGGGTAATTTCAGTTGTGGTGTTGATTGCATTGGGTGAAGGTTTTTATCGCCATCAAACTCAGCAATTATCATTTATGGTCAACAATGTGCAAGTCGCCTTTCCGTCGAGTACTAGCAAACCTTGGCATGGCTTACCTATGAGACGCGAGATCCAGATCCCGCAGGACAAGGTCGATATGATTGAACAATCGGGTTTTGTGAAACAAGCATCCAGTGTTTATGCCAAGTGGGATGCGAACGTCACCAATGAAAAAGGGCAGAACCTGACAAGCTTCGTCAGTGGCATTGATTCCCATTACTTCTCGTTGATTCAACGTAAGTTGGAGCAAGGTTCGCGTAACCTTTCACCCAGTGATATTGCCAACCACACTCGCGTTGCGATTCTGGGGGATCAAGTTGCCAAGATGGGGGGATTTCACGTCGGGCAAACAGCCAAAGTCAATGGCATTCCATTTTTGGTGATCGGCATTATGAAAGACGAAGATGCGGGCATTTCATTTGGTGATAGCCGTAAAGTCTTCATCCCTCATACCACATATCTTGATTTGTGGGATGCTAAACCTTGGATGCTGCTACTCAAGCCTGTCGACGATATGGATAGCAATGCATTCCGACAAGCCATCGTTAACTTTTATGCCAAACAATTGCACTTTGACCCGACTGACAAAGAAGCGATTAACTTGCCAGACTTTAGCGAGGCAGCGGCGGTAATTACGGGCATTTTCCGTGGCATTCAAATCTTTCTGGGGGCGAGCGGTGCGATGACCATGGCTGTTGGCGCTCTTGGTGTCGCAAATATTATGTTCCTCTCTGTGACAGAGCGAACGCGAGAAATCGGTGTACGCTTGGCGATTGGCGCAACGCAAAAATCCATACTCAGCCAGTTCATCCTTGAAGGATTGTTATTGGTGGCTTTTGGCACCGCACTTGGTTTAATGATGGCATACTTGGTGGTGGCACTGCTCGGGTCTATGCATTTACCAGATTGGTTAGGTTTTCCTGTGATTACGGGAGATTCCATTCTTTTGTCATTGTTGGTGACTCTCGTTCTAGCTTTGTTGGCGTCTTACTTTCCGGCAAGGCGAGCATCGCGTCTCACCCCCGTAATAGCATTAAGTGCGAGGGCATAAATATGTTGCTACCGATGAGACAAATCTTTCAGGAAATGGCAGCAGAAAAGCTGCGTTTGGGATTAACCATTCTTGCCGTTGCATGGGCAACCCTTTGTATCGCAGCCATGCTGGCGGTGGGCGAGGGCATTCGCCAAGGTGTATTAAGAACAGCGCAAGATGGTAACGGGAACCTGATTTACTTAACCGGAGGCATGGCGACCGTCGATTATGGCGTCTTCCACCAAGGTAAGTTTTTAACCTTAAAAGCCGACGATAACGATGTAATTAAAGCCCTGCCAGAGGTGAAAAGCGTTGCGCCAACCGCAGTTTGGGATGAGCGCATTACAGTCGGTGACCGAGGAATATGGCAAAAACCACTAGCCGTTACGACAGACTTCGCATCTATGACCAACTTAATCCCGATGGATGGCGGACGTTGGCTCAATCCACTTGATCAAAAAGAGATGCGTAAAGTCGTTGTGTTGGGCCATTCACTTGCTGCGGACTTGTTTAACCCTATTGAAGATTTCAGCTGGTTTACCCCTGTGATACTGCAAACCAATCCTGTCGGTGAAAAGGTAAAAATTGGTAGTGAAGAGTTCACCGTAATTGGTGTGTTGAAGAAGAACAGTGCTGAAATCGAACAGGGCGACCAAATCAACTACGCCAGCTTCGTGCCGTTAGCAACGTGGCAACGCTTTCATACAAACGGCGATATCGGAGGCATCAACGTCGAGCCGCAAGTTCATGCTGATCGTGAAAAACTGGCAAAAACCATTCGTCAGGTGATCGCTCGTAAACACGGCGCCAGTGTGAGTGATGAGCAGGTCGTCCAAGTGGAAGATATGTTCCTCAAACAGAAAAGCATGCAGCAGTTCTTGATTGGCTTACAAAGCTTTCTTGGGATCATCGGTTTTGTCACGCTGGCCGTGGCGGGCGTAGGAATTGCGAATGTCATGTACGCGACCGTAAAACGTTCCACCCGAGACATCGGTGTGCGCATGGCAGTCGGCGCCACGCCTACAGCCATTCGTCTTCACTATCTAGTGCAATCACTGATGACCATGATGCTCGGCGGTGTGCTTGGGCTAGGTTTGACTTACACGCTTGTGTCGGCCATCAGCGCCATAAACCTAGAAGGCAACACCTTCTATGAACACCTTGGGAAACCGGTCCCTGAGCTTTCTTGGATCGTTGTTGCGATTGTGATTTCCACCTTGGTGTTTATTGGTGTCGCCTCTGCATGGCTGCCTGCAAACCGCGCTGCTAAAGTTAGCCCATTGGAAGCGCTGCAAAGTGAATAACAAAAACTCTGGAGATAAGATGTCGAACACGACACTGGTTGAGTTGACCAACATTTGTAAATACTACTCAAGCGGAGAGGCGGAAGTACGTGCGCTAGACGGGGTCGATTTGACCATCAACCAAGGTGAATTTCTTTCCATTCTTGGTCCGTCTGGCTCAGGTAAATCGACCCTGATGAACATGCTGGGCTGCTTAGATAAACCGACCTATGGCCAATACCATTTGGGTGGTCAAAACGTCGCAAGTCTAAGTCCGAACGAGCTAGCCGGTATTCGTAACCAAAAGATAGGCTTTGTTTTCCAAAGCTTTAACTTGCTGGAATACGCGACAGCGTTGGATAATGTGGCATTGCCATTGGTTTACTCTGGGATCAAAGCCAAAGAACGTCGCCAGCGTGCCGCGAAGCTACTTGATCAAGTTGGGTTAGGGGATCGCCTCGACCACAAGCCAAATCAGCTTTCTGGTGGTCAAAAGCAGAGAGTGGCGATTGCGAGAGCCCTAGTTAACGATCCGCAAATCATCTTAGCTGATGAACCTACAGGGGCATTGGATTCAAAATCCGGCGCAGAGATAGAGTCTTTGTTTAATTGTCTTCATGCGGAGGGGCGAACATTGATTATCGTGACACATGATAATTCGCTTGCGGAACGAACTAAGCGAATCGTGACGATCAAAGACGGTAAGGTATTGTCTGACCGCAAAGGGCAACATTACTCAGCCTAGTGCGTTGAGCTTTGACTAGAGGCTGCTTTTTTGCTTTCATTCTCGACCGCTCTTCGTTGATGGTATTTTGGCTGTGAGCATCTGCTAATGTGAAATAGGTATGGAGGTGCCACAATTTACACAGCTTTATAAAATGCTCTGTATCTATTCTACTCATCTTTAGGCTGTTTCCTGAACTCACTGGGCGATGGCACTTACCACGTTGGGGAAAAGTCGTTGCAATGCCAGAGCTGCCACACGAGGGGGGCTTATCCGATCGTTTTTATCCTCACTACGCGGTGGATGTGCAGCTGCTCGATGAAAAAGGCATGGAGTATGAAGATAAATCACCACTGCAGGCGGTGCCGCTTCCGGTTCCTGGTCTCGGTGACCATGCGGGACGTCTAGAGCCGCCGGCTATCGGCAGCATCGTAGAGCTCGGGTTTATGTTTGGCCAACCCGACAAGCCTTTTATTCGTTGCGTGCTGCCCCTTGGGGTCAAACTGCCAGGCATTAAGGAAGGCGAAAGCCGATACCAACAGCGCAAAGACGTGTATCAATTAGTCGACCAGGAAGGCAACTTTGAACGTAAGAGCGACCAAGCCGACAAGCTTGAATGCCTTACTCAACAAATCAAAGTGCTTGAAGATAGAATCGCTGAAATTGATGGGAACCACACCGAAACCGTTAGAGTCGCCGGCTATCGGCAGTATTGTTGAACTCGGGTTTATGTTCGCCCAACCCGACAAGCCTTTTATTCGTTGCGTGCTGCCACTAGGTTTTAAACTGCCCGGCATTAAGGAAGGAGAAACCAACAGCGAAAAGGCGTGTATCAATTAGTCGACCAGGAAGGTAACTTTGAACGTAAGACAGACCAAGCCGACAAGCTTGAATGTCTCACTCAACAAATCAAAGTGCTTGAAGATAGAATCGCTGAAATTGATGGGAACCACACCGAAACCGTCAAAGGCAATAGAACCATCAAAGCTAAGAACATCACCGAAGACGCCGACACCATCAAATTCAATGGCGGAAAAGGCGTGTGTACCGGCGCGAGTATTTGCCCTTCATGTGGAAACCGCATGTCGACGTATCAACCACCGTTTATGCAGGGAAGTAGCAATGGCGATAAGTAAAACATCACTGAAACAAAAATTAGAAACCGAGCTTAAAGCCCAGGGCTTTGTGCTTGATGGTGAATTTGCTACGGCAGGAAAGATGGCAGAAGCCATTGCCAATGCAGTAGTCGATGAGATCACACAGAACACCCGTGTGGAAGTCACAGGCGGCAGCTCAGCCGTGAACTATCAAGTGCAATAAGGTATGAGTTAAACCACATGTTGATGTGTTTAGGCTTTAAACAGCCAGCCATCATATTTTTAGAGATGAGCATGGCTGCTTAAATGGGGAGTTGTCGCACTTAGGACTTGAACTCAGTACTTTACTAATTCAGTATTTATGTGCAAATGATCGTAGATGCATCAATATTAAAGGCTTTGGTTTAAAAAGTTCTAAATTGAGCTAATTTAATAAGCAGTTAATTCAATTGCTACTCCGCCTTTACGATGAATATCTTGAACATTAGGTGGGTTGAATAGTAATTTTACTTTAAATTGCTCTTCAGTTACGTAACTGTACATTGAAGCGAAAAAATCGCCATCGTTAACTTCATCGCTACAACCAGTATAAGCGATACTATCAATATAGTAAGAACGTATGCCACCATCCTGAACCGATTGTAAACTACCTTCAATCTCACAACCTAATTCTGCCTGATAGCCTTGAATTGATGCTGTGCCATCTTCATTGTCATCGACTAATAAATCATATTTCAAATCATCAGAATGGAACTTTAATTTGCCAAGTTTTGATAACCCTATGCTTTTACTGATTTTTTTGAAGTGTAAGGTTTGGCTCTCTTCAAAGCCAAAATCTTTAAATTCCTCATCAACCTGGTTAAATGTAATTTTTATCTGATTAGTTTCTGACAACGGCTCAATATTTATACTTGCATGGTATGTAAGTCCAGGTAAGTATGGATCTTGTTGTTGATATTCACCTAAGTTAATATCTTGATTTATCGCGAAATTAGGGAAGATTGCATAAAGTCTCCTTTCTTGACCGTTATTGTCTTTGACAATAAAAACCGCTTCTTCAATGGTATGATTTTTATTATTACTAACAATAGAGAGTTCAACATTACGACTGAAATTCTCCGATAGGATATAACCCCCTGGTTCTATCATCTTAGTTGGTGTTGGTGTTGGTGTTGGTGTTGGTGTTGGTGTTGGATCAGGTTCTTTTGCACTTTCACTACCACCGCCACAGCCGGTTAGAAATACAACGAGAGCAAGAGATATAAATTGAGCAATATGTTTCATATAAATAACCTTGTAAGTAAGGGGGGGAATATAAACCAATATCAGGTGAATGCAATCACGTCACTCGGCTCCCGTCCTTAATTGACAAACATTTTACAAACCCACAATTTCAGATAATGTGTGCGACACTTCATTAGTAGACTGAGGAAAATAGCATATGGGAATAAGAAACTAATATGCACTTAGCTGCAAATATGCATTCTGTTTTGAGTGGGGATAGATTTACGACAGTACAGGCAACTCGTGCTAGCACATTATAAGAAAGTATCTATTTAGTACGCTAACAATTGCCTGAGTATTTTATTTTAAAGTAAACAGGTGTATGTTTTGTGTCCTATTGACTATAGTGTCAATAGTTCAAATTTTAATAAGACTGGGAGTGCATCTAATTGCAAATCCTGTGGGGGGGGGTAATTATGAAACAATACATAAAGTTATTATTAGCCATGCCGTTTATCCTATTGGCTGGGTGTAACTCAAGTTCAAGTTCAAACGAAAATGAAGCCTCTAGACCTGTTGCTGATTATACGTTTTCATCAGAGAAATTGGCAGATTTAATAGATGATAGGGTGTTGTTTCTAGATGGGGTTAAGCTCACCTTTGATGGGAATGTCTATGATAAAACTGAGTTTGCAATTAGTGATGGTAGTGAAGGATTATTATTAGTAAAGCTTGTCGACCTTAACGAAAACAAAGTCGACGTGTGGATGGATTTCGAATCCGGAGAATGTGCAATTTTACCGGAAAATGGTGCGTTTGATGGTTTTGATTGCGCCAGTGATAAGCATGAAGTATCTGGTGACTTTACATTGATTCAATCAATTACAATAGATGGTAACCAATCGCTAGACTTGGAGTATTACACTGATGGCCTTGAGTATATTGCAAGTATTGGAAGCACGATCTTAACTGCGGTAGAACAAGGTACGAGAATTGATATTACGACAACTTTTGCCTTTGATGATTTCTTCCGAGCTATTGATGAGGATGATATTGGCAGCACTCTAGGCCTTACAACCAATACACAACTCAATGATATTGTAGAAGAGTTTCTTGGTAACAACAAAGAGAAATGGCTGCTATTTGATAATCAAATTGATGGCAGCATGGATGATGACATCAATATGTATACAGGCCTGATGATCCACGATCACGAAATAAACACAGTGGTGACACCTAACGGATCCGTTTTCTCTGGCGGTACTGATCTCTTCGCTGCAGGTAAAACGCGTACTCTCCAGCGCGCGAGAGAGGTTGATGACATTGCAAGCCTCGAGCAAATCGGTGTTCATAGTTGGGGAGAGGGAGACAAAACTGCAAAAGATTTCCCATACACAGATGAAAGCCACCGCAAACAGGCGACTTATTTCAATGAAGTAATGGGTGACAAAGGCATCGATTTCTATCTGTTTACCTTAGATTCTGCCCCATTCGATGGAAAGTACTGGATGACTAAAGCGGATTCAGATAAATATGACCTTATAACTCATATTGAGTAGAGGATCCGAGCTGTTTATTCGCAATTTGAATATCAGCATATGATTCCTATTTCGCCCACCTCACACGATCTGGAGTGGGCTTTTTACATCTTAAGATTAATATTTATTCATTGATCAATAATATTGCAGGCTTACTGACACGGAGCCATCCAGATCAGTTTCTAATAAGCTTCTCGTAGCTGATTTGTTAGTGATAGGATTATTATAACTTGCGCTGTTCATGAGTTGCAGGTCTAGGAGTAAGCGATGTTACAAAGTGATCCTTAATCTTCACGGTCTTACTATCCTATTTACGTGGCGGAAAAATGGCGGCATTCATTGTAAAACAGCGTTATTTATGGGAATAAATCTCTAGGAAATGCTGTACTTCCGTTCCACGGCAACGTTCATGACTCGATTTCAGATATCCTTGGTGTTGTACGTTCAAGTTGTACATACGTAGGCGCAGCAAAGCTTAAAGAGCTAACGAAGCGTACGACTTTCATCCGTGTACAAGAGCAAGAGAACAATGTATTCGGTAAAGAGTAATCTGAACGAATTCGAATAGTTTGAAATTAAGAGCCGCTTCATTAAGCTGGCTTTTTAGTCTTTGACGTATTGGTCTGTCTTAACGAGAGTTAGGTACGCTCAGCAAGATACGCTTCGTAATCTGGAATCTCGATAATCACTTCTTCTTCTAGCATTGAAGAGTTGAAAAGGAAGTTCGCAGTCGCGCGGTTGGTTGCAACTGGAATGTTCCAAACACTCGCAATACGCAGTAGTGCTTTTACATCAGGGTCGTGCGGTACGGAATTAAGTGGATCCCAGAAGAAAATCAGCATGTCGATTTTACCTTCTGAAATCAGAGCGCCCAGTTGTTGGTCACCACCCATTGGGCCACTGATCATGCTCTTGATTGCTAAACCTGTCTCTTTGCTTAGCAGAGAACCCGTTGTACCAGTCGCATAAAGGAAATGGCTTTGTAGCTTCTCTTTGTTCTCTTTTACCCATCTTAGTAGCTCAGGTTTGAAGTGGTCATGAGCGACTAGAGCGATATGCTTATGCGTTGGCATAGTACGCGTTGTTTTTTGCATGAATTTTCCCTAAATTATCGTTCGTATTTTTATTTTTATGAGTGCTTAACTCAATATAACACTATGGATTCACACTGAATACCGGCCGAAACTCAGAAGGTGACAATGAATCGGCAATAACTTGATCTTTGAGTGTTGCTGGGGTCAGAGCTTCAATTTTTGGTGCGCTGTGCATCTCGTAAGGCTGCCCTCGTAAATAACTCACCGCTTGTTTCACCGACAAGCGACCCTGTTCCACCATTTTGTCTGTTGGTGAAAAAAGTACCTTGTTTCGCAGTAAGCCACGGTAAGTACCATGACTCAAATAGCTGGAAATAAGACCAATTTCATCGATTTTACCCGCCGCTCTTAGTTCACTGATAGCAGCCTCGATGGCAACGGCACTACCAACGATGTATTGAACCTTTGCTTGTTCTATCACTTGTTGTACAAGATTGCGTTGCAGCTCTTTGTCGTTGTCAGCCCAATAGCTCACATCGATTTTTACATCACTATCTTTAATCGCGTCATAGAACCCTAACGCAACAGGCTTGGTGCCACCACTTGCTTGAGGGCCAAGCAATAATGCAATAGGGGTTTCGCCTGAGCCTGTTGGATGGAGCTTCGCTAAATACTTACCTACTTGAAAGCCCATCTGATACCAATCAACACCAACTGTACCTTTCAATACTTTTTGCTGCTCTTTGCTTAACGTCAATTCGTTCACTGTTACAAACACAGGTGTCGAGCCAACCCAGTCAGTAAGGTTATCGTGATAGGCGTCTGGTGATACTGTGCCTAAAATAATGGCTTCGGCACCCCATTTAGTACACAGGACGAGTTGTGAGGCTTGTTTGCCGATGTTTGGATAGCCACCAGCTTCGAGTACTCGTAGTTCTACCTGCAATTTTTCAGCTTCGGAAATCATGCCGTAATTTACAGATAACCAATAGGAATCCTTTAGGTGTGGGTAGATGGCGCAAATCTTCTCTTTTTGTGAAGTCGCAGTCGCCGGTTTGATAGGGCTTAATAGCTCATCAGCACTAGCTGAAGAGGCAAATAACGCAAGTAAAGATAAAAGAAGTTTTGACGCGAAGGATTTAGTGCGCATGAATTGCCGTTTTATTGGTTTTAGATAAGAAACACTGCAAAATATAGCGTATTCTGCAGGGGTAAAGAAGAACGTTTTAAGGTTTAGGTTTTATGTTGTTAGCTTCAGCAAGTATTGGACGCAAGCTGCTGGCCTCATTTTTAGTGATGGCGATGCTCGTTCTTTTGTCTGCATTGATCGGGGTATCTGGATTTAGCTTTGTTGCAAAAACAGAGAGAAACGTTGTTGATTCAGCGCTACCAGCGATGATTGAAGCTCGTCAGGTTTCTGAGTTGAGTAATCGCATTATTTCGTCTGTGCAAACCCTCTCTAATGCGAGAAATGAAGTTGAGCGTAAAGAGGCTGGGACACTGCTGTTCGACCAACTAGAAGCCCTGTTACAACACATCAAAGATTTGGGGGTGGATAGCTTTGATTCAGAGCTGCTGCATAAACTTGAAAATAACGTGCAGAGCGTAATCAATACGCTGGCGGAGCTGGGCGTTTCAGTAGAACGTAAACTCTGGCTAACCAAAGAGCTGACGTCTCGCGTTGAAGAGATGCGCTTATTGGCTGAAGAGCTAGAACAGCTGACTCGAACTCAAGTGCTGAATACCGCAACCATAGCCGTTGCCAACGTTACCCATATTTATGATCTGCTAGAAACCAAAGAAACCGATAAAGCCTACCAAGCCTTAGATGCGCTGGTGGAAGTCGACCTTGACCTCTCAGAGCGTCTACATGAATTGCACCTGCTGGCGTTCAAAATGCTCAACCAAATTGAGGAAACTCAAACGGTAACCAATGTTGAGCGTATCCATCAAATCCAAACTGAGTTTGAGTCCAACCTTAGGATCATGGTTCGCCGCGTCAAAGTGGTAGAAGATCCAACACGTTCAGAGCAGATGTCCCAGCTTCTCCATGAATTACAAAAGCGCCAAGTGGTGTTTGATATCTCTTTGGAGCAGTATGAGAACACAAAAAAATCTGAGCTGCTGATGCAGAATACGTTGAAGTTGTTCTCACAGCTGAACACGACGGTCAACCAACTGATCGATGACTCCAACCTGAGTACAAAAAAAGCAGTAGATGAGCTGACTTCTACGTTAAGCCTCGCGCAATGGTCGCTTTCTGTTATCTCAATTATTGGCTTGGTGATAGTGGCGTTTATTGTATGGCGCGTGGTGTATGTGTCGGTCGTAAAGCGCCTTGCTGAATATTCGGCAGCTCTGATGTCGATTGCACAAGGGCGCCTTAATATTGATATCTCAGTAAAAGGTAATGATGAGCTTGCACATATGGGTGAAGCAATCATCACAGCAAGAAACACGGCGCAGGCGCTACAAGTGGTGGCTGTGGGGGAGGCTAAAGCGAAACGAGAGCTAGAAGAACATAAAGAGCACCTTGAAGAGCTGATCACTGAGCGAACCTACCAACTACAAAAGACTAACGAGAAGTTGAATGTAGAGGTAACCAACCACGCGAAGGCGCGCAGTGCTGCTGAACAGGCGAGCCGTGCTAAATCTGCCTTCTTGGCGACCATGAGTCACGAAATCAGAACGCCTATGAATGGGGTATTGGGTACAGCTCGTTTGCTAAAAGATACCGGATTGAACCCTCTACAATCTGGCTATGCTGACATCATCAATCGCAGTGGTAAGAACTTATTAGCCATCCTCAACGATGTATTGGACTACTCTAAAATTGAAGCTGGGCATCTTGAGATAAGGATTGCGTCTTTCGACTTACATCAAATGGTTCAAGACACCTATCAATTGATGGAAGGGCGCGCAGCCGAGAAGAAGCTTGGTTTTAGCTACCATATTGAAAGCGATGTACAGCGCTACTGGCGCGGTGACGTCACTCGTATTAGCCAAATATTGAATAACCTGGTTGGTAATGCGATTAAGTTCACTGAAAAGGGCGATATCGATATCTTCATCAGCTTAGATCTTGAAGATGAAAACCGCGTTATGTTTGAAGTATCCGATACGGGTGTTGGGATACATGAAAGCGAACAAAAATGTTTGTTTGATGCGTTTAGCCAAACCAACAGTGGTCGAAACACAACGGGTGGCACAGGGTTAGGTCTGGCGATCAGTAAGCGCATTATGTTAGCAATGGACGGTGATATTGGCGTTCATTCAGAAGAAGGGGAAGGCAGTCAGTTTTGGTTCTCTTTACCGCTTCAGGCTGGGGAAAAAATTGAAACTAAAGTCGCAGTGGTTGAAACTTGCATTCGAGCTAAAGTACTGTTGATTGAAGACAACCCAGTTAACAGTATTGTTGCTGAAGGCTTCTTAAACAACCTGGGGCATGAGGTCGTGATTGCCACAACCGGACAAGAAGCTCGTGAGATATACAGTGAACAAGTCTTTGATATTGCATTGGTTGATATCAACCTTCCAGACTGCGATGGTGTTGATCTCATTCAACAACTTAAGGAGATTGAGGTTCAAGCGTCCGCTTTATACTGTATACCAGATAGCTCTGTGCAGTATTCGCCTCTTATGGTGGCGGTGTCGGCTCATGTGTTTAATGAAGAAGTAGAAAGTTATTTGGCGAATGGGTTTGATGGCTTCTTGCCAAAACCTTTGGAGAAAGAGGCGCTTGCAAGGCTGATAGTGACTCAGCTAGATGGGAAGACTTTATTATTGCCACAACCAGATCCTAACGACTCGACCTGTAAGAGGAACGAGCATGGGTTCTGTGAAAAACGTATTGAGAGCGACCTTATAGTCGCAAGCGAAGTTGAACAGCCAGACCTAGAGGAAAGTCCTGTGACCATTTCTGACAGCAAATTGATAATTGATAGCAAAGTAATCGAAGGCGACTTGTCTATTCTTGGTTTGGACAAGATGAAGCAGATTGTCGGGCTATTTGAACAAAGCAGCCATGAAACGTTAAAAGAAATGGCTGACGCTAGTGAATCGGAGAATGCCCGTGAGGTGAAATCACTCGCTCATAAGCTCAAAGGGTCAGCGGGCAGCTTAGGACTATTAGCCCTTTTTGATGTATGTAAGAACATTGAGATTAGCAGTGAGCCTTTAACGCAATATAGAGAGAGCTCTGAAGAGTTAACGGTGCTCGTTAAAGACTCTCTAGCGGCACTGCAACAACATGTCTGATATTCAATGTTCTCTGCCATATAATGAGCTTCTCAGGCTAAGCTGATCTCTGACTAACTGAGCATCTAGAAACAAAAAAATCCTCTGCCAAGACAGAGGATTTTTGTTTTAAAGCAATGCTTCGGCCTAACGGTTTTCGAAGCGGTTGTAGTCCAACAGGCCAAACTCTATCGGTTGTTCTTGTTGGTACCAACGATGCACTCGGTCACTGAATGGCCAAAACTCACTAGAGCTGCGTCGGATAGCAAACTTATCGAGTAGCGCTACGTAATCTTCTTCAGTCTGTAAGTTTTGTAGAGACTGCACTAGAGTTGGAACTTCCTTCTCTGTCAGTGATAGGTAAGCGGCTGGATAGCTACCTACAATGCCTCGGACGAGCGTTAAGTCGTCATTAGCGTAATCTCTGTTACCTTCTTCGTTAAACAGGCTAGAAATGTTGCTGTGAGCGTTGTTGTGAATCATGGTGAACAGTTGATCTTCACCGTTTTCGCCTTCGATCATGATCATCACGAGTTGAGGCACATGGCGTAGGCCTTCACCTTTCACCAAGCTTACCTGTTTAAGCAGTGCTTCATTTTTACGGCTAAAGCCAGTATCAACAATCTCATAACGGTCATTGAGTATCGGGCTTAGCTTATCTTTCAGCTTATCGAGTAGCTCGCGTTTTGGATCGTCCGTTTTGTACACCACGCTAGTTGGCTGATCAAAAGGTGCGATATTACGTTGCAAGAAGTCGCTCAACTGAACGCTTTGGTTTTGGTACCAGCTTGAGTGCTCGAGGTGTCGTACATCTTTTGGTAACAGAGTTAAGAAGTTACTTTCACCTTCAAGACGTAAGAAGTCCATAAACATACGAGTGATGAGCTGGTGGCCGAAGTTTCCGTAAACATCGAAGCCAGCTACAAGTAAGTAATGAATTCTCTCTAAAAGTGCATAATCCAGAATCCAAGCCGTTTTAGGTTGAGGACCCACTAAGCCTTGCACGACCGATGCACTGTCAAAGTGACGGAAAACAGTAAGGGCAGCGTTCGGGTTAGTACCATTGCCATCCCAGATAACGTCTGTCGTTAAGTTCTCACCGTCCTTAAACCACTTGTTAGTAAAGTCTGATTTACCTTCTAGGTAGCGTGCTTGCTGTTTTGAATATCTAACCCAGTTAGTTGCAGGAACCGTGTTACTTTCAAGTTCACTTGGAAGCTTAAGGTTGTCACGTTGACTTGCATAGAAGGCGTTGATCTCTGGAAGGTTGGCCTTGTCTGGGTCTATAAAGAATACCCAGAACCGGTCGTTAATCACGTTCAATGCCAACTGACCACGACATACCGGGCCTTTGATGTAAGCCATGATGGTGTTCTGAGCGTTGTCGAGCATAAACTTAAAGCGAGAGTTTACAGGCAAGGCTTCAAATGAGGTCATTGGGTTCGCGGCAACATCAATATCGTAACTTGGCAGCTTATCTACGGTGTAATCTGCATCAACAAACCAAGTGTTCCAGTTTTGCAGGCGCTCTTCATTGAATGCGAAAGGCATGTGTGTCTTGTCGACAATTGTGCCTTGCTCAGGGATAAGGCGGTAGTAAACGCGTGGGACTTTTGGATCGTCATAAGGACGACGAGTGGTGATGCGCTTGACCGGTTCGCCAGGAGGCGTAGCAGAACGAACGATCGAGAAGAAGCGTGTCGGTTGTCCTAACTCAGAAAAATAAACGTGTGATAAAAACAGGTGCTCATAGATGTAACGTGCTGAAAGTTGGCTCTTTCGTGAGCTCTTGTTGAGGAATTTTTCGTAAGTATTAACCAGCTCTTGCTCAGCTTCACTTAGTGGAATGTGTTCGTTCATCAAAGCGCCATTTTCTAGCCAGCTCATCAGAGTCGCGTATTCTGTCTTGTCTAAGTTAGGCATACCATAAGGCATCCCCCACGTAGGGTAATCTCTCTCATATTGAGCGTACTCTTCGATAGTCGGACACTGCTGGTCACGATCAATTGAAAAGTCGAAGCCTTCTAACTGTGTTTGCTCTGGAAGTGGGTGATTTTCTTTCTGTATCAACATACGAGAGACAAGCCCGGCATCTAAGTTAGCCGTCGAGTTCTGCATACGTTCGTTGAGTACAGGGTGGAAGTCAGCATCGCGCCACTCTTGTGTAGTTAACGCATCTTCAAACAAGCGCGTGGGAGCCGATGCTGTTAAACGCGTACCTTGATAAACCAGTGCTTTACTTGCACCTCGGTCGATACCTTCCACAGAAGACATTTTAAGTTGGCAAGGGGCATCGTAGCAGGCGTGACAAACCACACATCGGTTATCAATGATCGGTTTAACTTCGTTGAGAAAGTGTTGCGATTGAGCTGAAAGGATAGGAGTCTGGCGATCACGAACTTGTGGTTCGCCAAACAGTTCATCGAAGTTTAGACCCGCGTACACGGCACAACCTGAGAACACGCTGACAAGAGACAAAATGAAGAGTTTTTTCAAATTCATACGTACTTAGATATTTGGCATTTTTTCTAATTATATCGAAAATGATTGAAAATGCTCATGTTCTGACAATTTTGTAGACAAGATCTCTACAGGGTTGAGTGATTCGCTAGGCTTGGCTGCGGGCTTAGAGCTCAGTATTTAGATCTACTGGTTAACGTAACAAACAGAAAAGGGGACTGAGAGTCGCTCAAATTCTTTTATCCAACGCCATTGATTATCTTGTAATTTGTCTCCAGGGCCTTTGACTTCTATCCAGTGAAATTGGTCACCTTTAAAGGCAATCAGGTCTGGCATTCCGGTTCTAAACAGTTTTAGATCACTTAATATGACTTTGAAGAGATCGATCAGCAAGGCTCGTGGTACTGAGTGGATACTACATTCGACGAGTGCTTTAGGGAAGTGATTCCAATGCACAAATGGATTAGCAATGCCAAACTTTTCATCGTAGACATCGAGCAAGTGATCAATGCCTTGGTTCGAGATGGTTTGGAATATGGCATTGATTTGCAATTCACGCTTTTGTTGAAAGTCTGAATGATAGAGATCCAATGGTCGATGTTGGTAGCGGTTGATAAACGCCCCCTCCACATCTGAGAAAATCACATCCCAAAACACCAAGCCGAATAACCCACACAGAAAGCTGTTCTCGGAATAGTAGACTTCCCAACCTTGAGCTTCAAAATGTTGCTTAACGGCAAGTTCAACTCTGGTTTGGCTTAGATCTAATTCTAATCTAATTTGTTCGCAAATTGGCTTTGAAGCGCGTGGAACCTTTTGTCCCTGCTTGCGTAGCAACCTCTGCTCAAGTTTAACGGCGACTTCCAGTTCTGATACGTCAGATGGATTTGTTTGCATTTTAGTGACGGTGTCACTCATAAGGTCTAGTTCATCTTGCTTGTCGTAGATGCGAGCAAGCCGCTCTCTGCTCGGTGGAATTGATGATTGTTTAAACCAATGAACCGCTTTTTCGTTCTGATTGAGTCTCTCTAGATCTCGAGCAATGTCATTGATCAGGCGTGAGCGCTTTCTCGCGATGGATCGATGTTCTGATTCGCACGGCAAGGATTGCAAAAGGTGCTCAAGAACGTCGCAGTCCTTACGGTCGCCTTCATAATATTGGCGCTGAACGTCGCGTATTGAGAGCAGTTGATTGAGCTGCTCTCTGGAGTTGAAGAAGTGACGCTGCTTACTCAATGGGTAGTTTTCAAAAGTGTTGAGGCCAAGATCGCTTAACACGAACTGACTGAGGTCTTGGTATGTATTCGCGAAGAAGAGTAGCAGCAATACATCGATAACTTCGGCTTCAACAACATGGATACAGTTAAATGTTAACGCTTCATAGTTATCAAAAGGTTGTTGAGTCAGCAGTCCTAATAGCACGTCTTTTTTTGCCGACTTACTGCTTTTGAGGGAGGGGAATACGTTGACTAGCTCAGGCTTGGTGAGCAAGTGTAAGCCTAGCTCATGTTCTGTGATAATAAGGTTGTGCGAAGCTTTAGGATCACTCAGCGCAATAAAACATGATGCACTTAGCTCTTGTAGCGCGCCGGGGAGGTTGGGTATTTCATCATAGTCGAGTTTATCACTGCGAAACCAGCACCCCTTACGAGACAGCAAACGAACCATTAAACACTGGCTAGGTGTAGAAAGGCGTTTGTAATTTTGCAGCCAACGAGTTTCATCGGTGCTTAGAAGGTCCGGGTAGTACGTTTGAGCGTGTTCAATCAGTCGATTGAAGTTGTCGAGATAGTAAGTTGGGTGTAGCTGAAGAGTGGATGCTAATGTCACTTGATACGTCGCTTGATACAAAAAGAGCCTAACCCTAAGGTTAAGCTCTTTCTATTCAAATTCAATCTTTTATCAGATTAAGCTTGAGATGCTTTTAGCTCAGCAACTTTCGCTTCAGACATTGGTTTAGTGATGATTGCTAGAACAATACATACTGCCATCATTGCTGCAGAGATAGTGTAAGCAAGACCGTAGCTGTCGCCGTTAGTCATCGAGTAACCAACAACCGCTGTACCGATTGCACCACCGATACCCCATGCCGTGTAAAGCACGCCGTAGTTAGTACCGTAGTTTTTAAGGCCGTAGAACTCAGCTGTAAGCGTTGGGAATACTGCTAGTAGAGTACCGTAACCAACCGCTGCAACCGCTGTACCGATGATTAGCGTGAACTCAGTGTTAAACGTAGCGAATAGAGCCATATTTGCGCCTTGCAGGATGAATGCAAGTAGAAGAGTACGAACGCCACCGATCTTGTCAGCAAGCATACCAGCAGCAACACGACCGCCTGAGTTAAATACAGCAAGGATAGAAGCAAGGTAAACCGCGTTTGGTAGGTTTGCTTGAGCGCTTGCGATACTTGTGATGTTACCGATGATCATGAGGCCAACAGAAGCTGC
This sequence comes from Pseudoalteromonas sp. G5_S1_14_S5, assembly GCF_054968605.1. Lineage (NCBI taxonomy): Bacteria > Pseudomonadati > Pseudomonadota > Gammaproteobacteria > Alteromonadales > Pseudoalteromonadaceae > Pseudoalteromonas > Pseudoalteromonas sp. G5_S1_14_S5. The sequence goes on from NZ_JBQKUM010000009.1 coordinate 35,607, forward strand.
GAGTGCGTACATGATCCATAGAGAGTAGAACTGAGGAGTCTTCAGCATTACTTTCCAAGATAGGTCTTCGCTCTTCTTAACAGCTTTTGGACCTTGGCCAGCTTTTACTTTTGGTTCAGCTGGAGCGTAACCCGCTGGTGGGTTGTTGATTGTTGCTGCTAGAGGTACAGCGACGGCTAGTACACCAACACCAAGAATCTTAAAGCTTGTTTGAATGCCCATGCTCTCAATAAGAGCAGCAGTTACTGGAGCAAGGTAAATTGCCGCTAGACCGAAGCCTGCTGCGATAAGACCGTTAACCATACCTTTCTTAGAAGGGTGGAACCACTTCATTGCAGAAGGGGAAAGACATGCGTAACCGAAGCCGATACCAGCACCTGCCATCACACCGAATGTGATGTTTAGCATTAGCGGAGAAGTCGCAAAACCTGATGCGATCATGCCAAGGCCAGTAAGAGCTGTACCAAGAATTAGGATCTTACGTGGCCCCATGCGGTCCTGTAGGATACCAGCAACAAGAAGACAGATAGAGAATGTGATTGTTGCAGTCGCGTATGGTGCTGATGCTTCAGCTGCAGACCAGCCTTCACCTTGTAGGGCTTTGTTAAATACACTCCAAGCATACAGGATGCCAAGACAAAGGTTGATACAGAAGCCTGCTAGCAGGATACGTGTAGCTTTATCAATCTTGCTCATTTTTATTCTCAGTTTTGTCTTTGGTCTAGTGAGATCCACAGGACTAAAGACGGGTTATTGTGATTATTTCTTCAAAATTAGTTTGCGTTTATCAACAGATAGCGCAAAAGAGCGCGGATTATAACCAATAAAAATGTGATTGGAATCTCTTTTTCCATTTTTATCAAAATTAAACTTGAGTTGTTAAAGAACTGTTTTTTATGCGTGTTGCAGTTGTTGTTAACACCTTTCTTTTTTGTACACTCTGCTGGTTTAGGCTCCAGTATTCATGCTTTTACCCAATCTTTTCCTGCTAGTACCCCTACAAACAGTGCTGTCATCACATCATTGCAATTAATTTTAAGTTATTTCTTTGGTTAATTTTGTGTAACAAAATAAATCAAATTAGACATTTATCGCCACAACCCTAGAGGGGGCTTAGTTTGTTGAATTTATGAATGTTAACCGATTGTTAATGTGGGGCTTTGTGTTTCTTGTTGGTTACAATTTGTGCGCTTTTTGGGCTTGTTTTGTCTGTAAAAAGTGGGAAAATAGTACGCAAACTGAGATTTCAAATTTGAAAGGATGCGTTTCTAGTCTACTAAGAGGCAAGTGTTATGAAACTATTTTTAATTCTACTGATGTCGATTACTGGTGGTGTAGCAGCCGCTGATCATATTCACTCTTTCTTATTCGGTTTCTACATTGCAACGCTTGCAGTGGGAAGTTGCTACTGGCTTGCATTCCGCAGCACACGTTTCCCTCAGTTGGCTTTGGTACTTCTACTATGCGGCTTCTTTGCTAAAATCGCGGTAACAGTGGTAGGCGTGTCTTGGGGTATCTCTAACGATATTATCCAGTCACCTTTCATCTTCTCATTGTCTTATTTATTCTTCTTAGTAGTTGTGTCTTATGTGTGGTTCTCTTACCGAGAGAAGCTGACACTAAAGAAGCGTGAGAAACAGATTGAAGAATCTCGTAAGCAAGCTGCAGCATAATTAAAAACAGATTTTCAAAAGCCTTCTTCAGAAGGCTTTTTTGATCCTGCGAGATTTTATTTGGCCGCAGATAGAAGAAACCCCAGTATGGCGACATGCTGGGGTTTCTTGTTATCGAGCCTGAAATGAAGAGCGTTTTACTTTTTCATCATCTTCGCTAGGTCAGCAAACGGGTTATGTGTTGCCGTTTGGTGGTCATCTAAACGTGCTGTGGCATCGACGCCATAGCGTTCGTGGTCTGTGTATTTAGAATGTTCATGATCGTGACAGTAAAGGCACAATAGTTCCCAGTTACTGCCGTCTTCAGGGTTATTTGTGTGGTCATGGTCGACGTGGTGAACCGTCAGCTCTCTTAGGTTTGAGTAAACAAATTCACGAGCGCACTTACCACAAACCCAAGGGTAAAGTTTGAGTGCTTTCTCACGGTAACCTTGCTCTTGGCGAGCGTATGCCGCGCTTGAGCCATTGTAATCTGAAGACATTGCCAAATTCCTATTTGTTGTAATGAGTCGAAATTATCACAGCTTTATTGAAGCTCTAGTGGTGTTGCCACTAAATGATACTTTGCTTTAACCAACATCAATTTGCGCTTGACTGGTTTGTGAACGCTTATACAAAGGGGGTTGTATGTGGGAGATGTCGTTCTGGAATAAGGCATGCTTAACAGTTTGAAAAGAAAATGCATCGAGGGGTTTTAACCAAGAAGTTGTGACCTAATATCTGTTGGTAAGACCCTATTCTAATAAGGAAATATCATGTCAGAACAATACACGCCGCCAAAAGTGTGGGTTAACGATACTGCAGGTGGTAACAAGTGGGCAAATATTAATAGCCCTGAATCTGGCGCTCGATTCGACAAAGATCTGGCTGTTGGTGAACATGCTTTGCAACTCTACTCTCTTGGCACACCTAATGGCCAAAAAGTGACGATCATGCTTGAAGAGTTACTATCCGCAGGCGTGAAAGAAGCTGAATATGATGCGTACTTGATCAACATTGGAGAATCGGATCAATTCTCTTCTGGTTTTGTTGGTGTAAATCCTAACTCGAAAATTCCTGCTTTGGTCGATAAATCTGGCAATGAAGACGTGAACGTTTTTGAATCGGCTTCCATTCTGGTTCATTTAGCTGAAAAGTTTGGCCACTTCTTACCGAAAGAGGGTGCCGCTCGCACTCAAACGTTTAACTGGCTATTCTGGGCACAAGGCTCAGCCCCACTCCTAGGTGGCGGCTTTGGTCACTTCTACGCTTACGCAGATGAAAAGCAAGAGTACCCAATTAACCGCTTCGCGATGGAAGCTAAGCGTCAACTAGACGTATTGGATAGGCAGCTAGCAAACAGTACCTTTGTCGCTGGAGAAGAGCTGACTATCGCCGATATGGCGATTTGGCCTTGGTATGGCAACCTGGTACTAGGTAACCTTTATGATGCTGCTGAGTTTTTACAAGTGGAGTCTTACACCAATGTCGTTCGCTGGGCGAAGTTACTAGAAGCGCGTGAAGGCTTCCAACGCGGTCGTATCATTAACCGCTCATGGGGTGATGAGTGGGAACAAGTACCAGAGCGCCACTCTTCTGAAGACATTGATAACGTGTTGAAACTAAGGCCTTAGTTTTTATCTTAGGTAGACAAAAGCGCCACATATTCTTATGGAATGTGGCGCTTTTTTGAGCCTGCTATGAATCAATCTGAACTCTATTATTACAAATTAGTAAAGGCGGTTTAATTTGGGTTGGTATTATTGTTGACTTTGTTATAAATATAATTAGTTCCATCAGAAAGATTTTGCCTTTAGGCATGGTGGGTAAGCGATTGTTGAAACAGAAAGAAAAGATTGTTGTGGTTGGTGGCGGCGCTGCTGGCCTCGAATTGGTTACGCGTTTAGGTCGTGATAAACGTTATGATGTGACACTTGTTGAGCCATCGCCACACCACTACTGGAAACCGCGCTTACACGAAATCGCAGCGAGAACATTCGACGAAGAACTCGGCGCTATCAGCAATGATTTTAAAACAGAAGGCGTGAGTGAACACTGTCTATTCCTTGATTCAGCAGGGCAAGCCCAAAAAGCTTGGCAGAAATCAACCCTCAAGCAGTCAGCGTAAAATTTCAATTGTTGGCGCAGGTTCAACGGGTGTTTAACTGGCGGCAGAGCTTGCAAAAGTGAGTGCCAAGTTACAGCGCTATCGTCAGGAAGGCAGCCTTGAAATCACTTTGATTGAAGCGGCTGATCGCGTGTTGCCTACTGGGCCTGAATGCATGTCGAAACGAGTTCATGAAGCTTTGGTAAAGCAAGGCATTAACGTTAGAACTGGGACTCGAATTCAAAAAGCTGAAGAGGCGAAATTAGTCACTTCAGAAGACGAAGTTATTTCAGCAGATCTGCAAGTATGGGCTGCTGGTATTAAATGTGCGGATTGGCTAAGTCAATTAGATGGTCTAGAGACAAATCGAATCAATCAACTAGTTGTAGATCAGACACTAAGAACAACCAATGGCAACGATATTTTTGTGATTGACGACAGTGCTGACTTATCATATTTAGCTTTAGCTATTGAATGCGGTTTAGGTATAAACTTGCGACATCATAATTTTAAAGGATGGTGCCATGTACCACGGTCATGTTTATTTCCCTCTGCGATTTGCAGAGCAAGCAGAAACACTGCGTCAAAAGATTCTATCTGAGCGCAAAGATGTAATAGAGGTTTTTCCTTTGGTACAACGTTTAGTTGGCCCACATAAAATGCCGATGTTTGAGATTCATTTTGCCAACAAAGAGTCGGGCATTGTGGAATGGCTTGAACAAGAGCGTGGTGATATGTCGGTGCTGATTCACCCTGTAACCGGTGGTGAAGAAACATTAGACCATACAGTGCGAGCGATCTGGCTGGGTCGTAAGCTAGGTGTATTTGAAGACACACTAAGCAGCTAATTTAATCTACGCCCGGCAGTACGTACCTAATAAACAATACGTTTGTACTAAACATAAGCGAATCAATGTTTTCTGCTGTCGGGTGAGTTATCCCAGTTCTCACTTCGATAAACTCCACCTTTCTGTCCTAACCTCCCTCTAATTCATGAATTAAGCTCGTTGCCTATAGAGTTTGCTCCCCTTGAATTGCATGTGATTTCCCAATACAGCAATCTGGGACACTTTTTCCCATGCCGAATTGGTAATACTGACGTCATATTCATTTATGGGCTCAATAATGCTATTCAAACATCCTATCTCTCTGCTAACGATTATTCGGCTAAACCCATTAAAGGTCGCTGCGACTTGGTTAATGGTTTTGGCTGAAAACGTGATGCTTATTCTGCTCCCGCTGTTTATTGGTTACGCCATCGACGGTGTGTTAAACCAAAGTTTCCAGCCTTTGATGATACTGGCACTGATCCTTATTGTACTGGTGATCATCAGTGTCGTTCGTCGTTTTTACGATACCCGTGTATATGGCGCGATTCGTGTAAAACTGGCGAATATCGTGGAGCGCAATTTGCGCGGTTTATCTGTTTCAACCAAAGATGCTCGACTCACCATGTCGCGTGAGTTAGTTGATTTTTTAGAAGACGATTTACCCGCTTTGATGACGGCAGTGGTACAGCTTGTTGCGACTGTGGTGATTCTCTCTACATTCCACTTCTCATTGGCGCTTTGCATGTTGTTTGCTGGGTTGTCGATGCTTGCGATTTATGGCGTGTTCCACCGAACCTTTACCCAACTTAATGGCCAATTCAACGATCAAGTCGAACAGCAGGTTCAACTGTTGAACGGTGTTCGTTTGTCTGCTCTTCGTTGGCACTTTGAGCGACTAAAACAGTGTGAAATCAAGCTTTCAGACACTGAGGCGATTGTCTACGGGTTGATCTTTACTGTGCTGTTTGGCGCTGTCGTAGGCAATTTGTGGATGGTAAGCCAGCTTATACAGCCGACCGCAGGGCAAGTGTTCTCTATCGTTACCTACTCATTGGAGTTTGTTGAAACTGCAGTGATGTTGCCAATTACGCTACAAACCCTCTCTCGTCTTACTGAAATTAGTCAGCGACTCAATCCTACCTTTGTCCAACAGGCTACCAAGGAGATGCCTTATGAAGTTTAAAAAGCCACTGTCTGTATTAGTCGGTTGTGCGGCTATCTTTGTTGCCTTGATTGTTGTCGATGAATTGGAACCCGAAGCAACGGAACCTGTGAAGAAGCAAGCAGTATTAGCTCCGGTTTCTATATTGGAGGTGAGACCTACACAGCACGAATCGACGTTAACGATACTTGGCTTAACCACTGCTCGCTGGTCAATTCAACTTAAAGCGTCGAGTAGTGCGCAACTAAAATGGCTTAATGGAACTATCGAGCCGGGACAGTTAGTTAACAAGGGCGATGTGTTGGCGAAGCTAGATACCAGCGCCGTTGATGCGAACTTGGCGCAAGCGTTGAGTGCGTTAAAGCAAGCGGAGCTGGAATTTAAACAGGCTAAGCATGAACAAACCGTCGCGCTCAAGATGCTCAACCCAAAAACAAGTTCGTCCTTTGCGCGCAGAGAACCCCAAGTATATGCTGCAAAGGCCAACTTGCAACAAGCCAAACAAGCTTACGTAAGTGCGAAGAAGCTAGTGGAAGAGTCAGTGATCACGGCGCCTTTTGATGCGGTCGTCATGAAACGCCACATTAGCCCAAGAGAGTGGGTAGAGGCGGGGCAAGTGACCTTTGAGTTAGCCGCCAGTGATTCGATTGATATTGAGCTTCCAATCTCTGAAATGCATTGGCAACAAGTACAAGCTGCCTTGGTTAAGCCGAGCATTCGTGTCGTGAGTCGTTCTGGGAACCAATGGCCGGCTGAGGTGCGCTATGTGTCGCCAGAAGTCGATTCGTTGACTCGCCAAAGACAAGTAGTGTTGTCGGTTGTAAATCCTTACCAAAACAAGCCTAGGCTTTTCCCTAATCAGCAGGTTCAAGCTGTGGTTAACCTTGGTCTTCAAGATGACGTAGTCAGCGTACCTCTGAGCGCGATGACACGAGACGGGTATGTGTGGACGTTAGACACAGAAGATCGTTTACGAAAAGAGTCGGTAACGCTTATTGGTCAAGGCAACCAAGAGCTTGATATTCGCTTCAATGATCGAAGTGATAAGCCTCGCCGAGTGGTGCAGTATCCACTTTCTTCCATGCTTATCGGTAAACAAGTCGCGCCTAGGTTCAATGGTAGCCATTCTGAAGCCATGCTCGCGGGTAAATCTGATGTCAAACAGATTAAGGAATAAAACCAATGAGTTGGATGACAAAATGGTTCATTAATAACCCAGTCGCTGCCAATTTGTTGATGATGGCGATTGTTATCAGTGGCGTACTGGCGTTTGGTCAGTTGCGTGTCGAGTCGTTCCCGCAAATTGCACCATCATCAATCAGCATTACTGTGGCTTATCCTGGCGGTACTGCACAACAGATTGATCAGAGCGTGACGCAACGAATCGAAGAGTCGATCACTGGCATTGCAGGCATCAAGCAGATTACCAGCCAATCGAGTGCTGGAATGTCACGAGTCGTGGTACGTAAAACAAGCAGCACAGACTTAGACAAGCTGCTGGATGACATTCGTAATCAAGTAAGCGCCATCAACGGATTTCCCGTGCAAGCAGAAAGACCGCAAGTGGTGCGTAACGAGTTTACCAACTTAGCTGCGTTTGTTGTGGTGTCAGGTCCAAGAACTGATGATGAGCTGCAACCTATCGCTATGCAGCTTGAACAAGCGCTGAAGAAGAGCCCTCAAATTTCAAAGGTCTCAAACTGGGGAACTCGAACACCTCAGTTGGTTATCGAGCCAGATCCTGATCAACTCAAGGCGCTAGGGCTGAGCTTGGAAGATCTTGCAGGTTTAGTTGAGCAGCGCTCGCTAGAGTCTCGCAGTGGTGAACTAATTAGTGACAAAGGCCGAATGGTTATTCGTGGTGACGGTTACGCCGATGATTTACGGAAGCTCAATCAGCTAGTCGTGATTTCGGGAAGTAACGGAAAAATACACTTGGGAGACATTGCCAAGCTAAGCCGTGGTTACCAATACAGCGGCTCTATCGTGCGTAACAACGGTTCCAATGCGATCGCTTTGTTGGTCAGTACTAGCCAAACCGATAATCTGCTTAAAGTCAGCGAAGCGATCAGTGAAACTCTGGATGCGCAACGTGCGATTCTGCCTTCGGATATTGAGCTGAATACCATGGCTGATATGGCGCCTTACATTGAAGGGCAGCTGTTTCGTTTGAGCGAAAACGCATGGCAAGGCTTACTAATTGTATTGATTTTACTTGGGATATTTCTTGAAATCAGGCTCGCGTTTTGTGTCGCAATGGGAATCCCGGTTGCGCTTACAGGAACACTAGCTGCAATGCAGCTTTTTAACTTCAGCATCAACGACATCACCTTGTTTGGCTTTATCCTAGTACTCGGTGTGCTGGTGGATGACGCTGTGGTTGTGGGTGAAGCGATACATGAAAAACGGACGCGTAACGCCGGCTATTCTTCTAATATAAACGGCAAAACAGCCGCTTGGCAGGGGGTGCATTCCGTATCCGTGGCAACCGTGTTTGGTGTGCTAACGACAATTGCTGCATTCTCTCCAATGCTCTGGATTAACAATGAGTTAGCCAAGGTGCTAGCTGGGTTTTCGGCCGTGGTGATCTTCGCTTTGATCTTTTCACTGATTGAAAGCAAATTTATTTTACCGTCACACTTGGCTCAGCTTTCAGTGAAAAAGCCATCTACCAGTATCTTTGCCAAGGTTCAGAATACGGCTCAAGGCGGCTTGCAGTGGTTCAATCTTAACGTCTACAAACCAGTATTGGAGTTCACACTTGGCTACAAGGTGGCGTCTTTGCTTGGGTTTGTGGCGGTTATCTCACTGGCATATGGTATGTGGTCGAATGGGGCGATTCGAAGTGCACTGTTCCCTGAAATTCCAGGGCGATACATTACAGCGGTGATTGAGTTAGAAGACGGTGCACCATTACCACTGCAGCGCCAAACTTTGCTGCAAGTAGAACAAGCGATGACACAGGTAGAAAAAGGCTTAATGGAAGATTACCCATTACAAGAGAAGCCCGTGGTGAACCTACTTACTTGGTCTGATGGCTATGGCGAAATTGAAGTCACTGCCGAGCTCACCAGTGAATCTTTAAGCTCATTACCGGGTAACTTACTGATGAAGCGATGGCGAGAAAGTACTGGGCAAATCGAAGGGGCTTACTCGGTGAAATTTAGCGCGGCAGAGGAGCCTGCTGGCGGCACGTTCTTAACGATCTCTTCCAATGATCGTGAGTTGGCGTCTCGTGTCAGTGAGCAGCTAGCAGATACTCTAGCGTCATTAAAAGGTGTTTCTGATGTCTACGATGATGGTCAGGATGGTTTACCACAAGTTCGTTTGGTGCTGAATCAATATGGTCAGCAGCTTGGATTAACTCAAGCCACATTAGCTAAACTTGCAGGCGAAGCATTTGGTGAAAGGGAGGTTCATCGTCTTTTAGAAAACGGACAAGAAACCAAGGTGCTGCTGCAATATCCCAGAGATGGGCGAAGAACCTTAGCTCAGCTAAAACAAGCCATCATTATGTTGCCGAACGGTGGTAGCGTGATGATTGGCGATATTGCTGAGTTCCGTCACGAGCAAGAGCCGCAGGTGGTTTACCGTCGCGATCTAGAGCAAGTGATCAACCTTTATTGGAAGCAAAACCGCGACCTGCAATCACCAGAGAAAACAGGTGAGCAACTTGAAGATATGATTGAGTCTCTGCATCTTCAATATCCAAGCGTTACCATTAAAGCGGGTGGTGAATTTGAAGAGATAGGGGAAGTATCTGATGGTTTTAAATCGGCGATGATCCTGACGCTTCTGATGATCTACATCTTGTTGGCGGTGCCTTTGAAGTCATACTGGCAACCGATGATCATCATGGCAGTAATACCGTTTGGTTTTGCAGGTGCGATTTTTGGTCATTACTTGATGGATCTGCCGATCAGCATTCTCTCAATGTTCGGCATGATGGCCATGACGGGGATCGTGATTAATGACTCGTTGGTGCTGATCACGCGTTTTAATGCTGAATATCGCCAAGGGGTCCCATTACAGCAAGCGTTAGTAATTGCTGGCACCAGCCGTTTGAGAGCGATCTTCTTAACTACGATAACTACTGTGTGTGGCTTGTTGCCATTGCTAAGTGAAACTGCGGAACAAGCACAGTACTTAAAGCCTGCGGCGGTGTCCTTGGTGTTTGGTGAACTGTTCGCCACTTTAGTAACGTTGATTTTGATACCCGTGTTGCTTGGTTTGTTTTACCGAAAAGCGCCTCAATTTGAAGATCTAATTGAAAAAGAACCGGCCGGACAAGAACCGCATGTACAGACAAAGCTCACTTTGGAACGCTCATGATTGATTTTATAAAAGACAAAGACGATAGTGAAGCCAAACGATCGATTTCGATCAAGCCGACAGAGACAAGATCTTCTATGCCTGACAACAAAGACCGTAAGACGCAACAGAGTAAAGCTGACTATCAATCAGTGCCTGGTTTTAAGCTAGTGCCTGAGATTGCTTTGGTTGAATCTTTACCTGAGCACCTTCAAAAACGCTTTAGTAATGCACTTAATTTAATGCATGAAGAGTGGGGGGAGCGTCCTACTTGGGGAGAGATAGCAACCGAGAGCGCGATCTCGCCATACCATTTTCATCGCAAGTTTACTGAGCTGTTTAATGAAACGCCAGGTCAGTACCTGAGCCGAGTACGCCTACAGATTGCGGTTAGTTTGTTGATCAAAGACGAGCCATGGAGTCTTATTGAGATTGCTCAGTATTGTGGGTTCTCGTCGTCACAATCGTTAGGCAAGGCGCTCAAGCGTGAGCTGGGCGTGACTGCGAAGCACATTAGGGAAATGGGTTACAACGCGACACCAAAAGAGACGGCCGACTTTATCCAGAGGTTGGCACATCCCGGTGTGCAGTTTTCCATCGAAAAAGAGTTGGTTAAGTCGATGCCGACAGAGGTGGTTTGGTATCCAGAACGCGGTATGCAGAAGCTTAAACTAGACGATCCAGACTGGGATACTGCGTTTGAAATGTATGGTCTGAAATCAACACAGCTCATGGGTACAACACCAATTAAGCAGATGAGAAACAAGTGGGACGACATAGACGCTAAAATCGGTAACTGGCAAGTGGCTAAAGAGCGTTACGATGTGACCATTCCAGAAGGATACTACTTGTGCAGCGATGTTTATCTGGTTTCTCATGTTGCCTATAGCACGGCTTTAGAAGCGCTGTTTAACGCGGCTAAGCAACAAGGCTTACAGTTAGACGTGAACGGCTATTTGGTGGAAATGATTCGCCATATAGATAATGACGATGTGGAAGGGGTGACTTTCTCTTTCCAGCTGCCGGTTTTAACCACACAAGATAGCGAATAATAAAAAGGCTCCTCATATGAGGCTGCCACTTTCCCTCCGAGGCTATTCTCGAAACCATACGTTATTATCTTGCCTATAAACTCAGTTATCGTGAAATTGAAGAGATTCAGAATGAGCGCGGTGTCGTTGTAGATCACGCTACTATTAATCGTTGGGTTATCAAATTGGCACCTATTCTAGAGCACCACCTCCGCCGCAAAAAGAAGGCAGTATCTGGGTCGTGGCGTATGGATGAAACCTACATTAAAGTCAAAGGGAAGTGGCTCTACTACTATCGTGCTGTCGATAAATTTGGCTATGTCGTGAACTATTACCTCAGTCCAAACCGTGATGAAGCAGCGGAAAAGGCCTTTCTGAATAAGGCATTGGCTCAAAATGGCTTGCAAGAGAAAGTGGTCATTGACGGAAGTAAAAGTAACTACGCAGCAGTGGATGCCCTAAATGTATAACTTTGGTTGTCGGGTTACTTCATGCTGTCGTTTGTTGAAACTCTAGACATAAAATATCTGAACAACACCGTAGAGCAGAGACACCGCTGGGTGAAACAAAAAATGCGGCAAGTTTTGGGATGGAATTCAGTTGAAGGAGCAACGGCAAGTCTTCATGGATGAGAAATGTGGACGATGCTCAAACGTGATCAGATAGATGTTGCTGGAGAGACTGCCTGTGAGCGCTTTTATGCGCTCGTAGAATAATTCTATCTGAAGGATTGGTCTGTCACACCTCTAGCTAAATTTGCGACAGAACCAGTTGATGCTGTTCGAAAAGAGTCATAATCAGTACAAGTGAAAGAAGGGTTAATTTGTACTGATCATTGATTCTTAGTTCAGTTCTCTGAACTAAACCGACTGCTTGAAATGCGACCAACTTCTGTAGATACCTATGCTGATTGCACCTTTATGGAACGAGAGAATTACCATTAATCAACAGGTTGGAGTAATGACAGATTACCAAATACATCAAATATGCATCATTAACAATATAATCTGTTTTATAGATCAAAAAGGGAGAGAAACTGAGGTTTAATAATTTTAGTTTATCCATGATTCTTAATCTTTTAATAGTGCTGTTCTTGTTGTGTCTAAGTCTGGTATCAATCTAAGAATGACGCTTAAAAGTCAAATAATCTAATTTCGATTTTCGAGCTGTACTTGTTGGTAATTTGCTATTTGTACAACTTGCTAAGTCATACAATTGCCCTGTCAGATAAGGATATTTATATGTTGAAAAAATCATTGCTAGCAATATCAATCTCGATATCACTATTTTCTAGCACAATACAAGCCAAACCAATGACCGCTATAGGTGAGTTGTCAGATAACGCAGTTAATATTTTAAGCTCACTGCAAAGCGACGAAAATATTTCATATGTTAATGTTAATTCTTTAATAGAAAATGATGAGAAGTTAAGTTATTACTTTATAAAACATCAAGTTAATAGTAATGGGAAAAGGTACTTATTTGATTTGTCTGATGTTGATACTGATAAATTAGATCTTGTGAAGAAAAAAATGACATCAATACTTGGGGTGTCATTTGATAGTAAATACCTTGCTGTCAGTAGCTATAAAGGGTCTCTACTTTATTCCCCTTTTGATACGCCAGAAGATAGTAATGTTCAAAATTTGAATGTGGCGGAGAGTGGCTTGTCTCTAGAAAATACTGATATACAGGGATCAGATGCAGACACAACTCTTCCTCAGATTGGTTTTTATATCAGTGTTGCTCGACCAATCAGAGCTGAAGAATGTAGCTTTAGGAGTTCTGTGCTCTCTACAAAAGGTGAAACTGGTTGGCCGCAAGGAAATCGACAGTTTTGTGACAATAAGGCGAACATTTCACTCGTTTATAAGGTTACTTTAGCGCGTTCGTTAGCTTATGGGGTTATAGGCAACGGCACACCGGACGCTAAAATTGTGCGGATCAGTTTAGATGAATCATCATCGAGTGGTGCAGGGATCCATTTAAACGACAAATTGAGTTACTCTATGAATCGGGCTACTTGGACAGTACTTGACGGCTGGATTACTGACTTCTCAACAGATGCATGGGCTCAAGATTACAAGTTTGATATTAGTGCATCGAATAGCAAAGCAGAAATATTAAGAAAGTCTCCTACAAATGTGAATGCCAATATTCAAAATAGAGAGACATATGGTTTTAACTACGGAGTATCAGGAGGAGCTGAGCTGTCAAAGGATGGAGCAAAAGCTCAGATTAATGCTTCAGCTGAATATACCGAGAATAGAACATTAGTATATGATACAGCTGATTACAGCGTAAGGGGGACAAACTCAAATCAACGAAATGTATCTTTTGTATGGGAAAGAGAGAATTACGCTACAGCTGCCTCTATCCAAAATAGAAATACATCGGACGTTTTTCAGAAAGAGTTATATCCAGTTGATATATCAAGAGTTCACCCTATCGGTTACGCAAACTTTGTACCTAATTTGGATGTTATCTACAAAGCAAGGAGCAATGAAACTGGTGTAACTGAATTTAAGGTTTCATCATCAGTAAATATTCGCCCTATTTATCATGCGACTTACCAACATTATATTGTCATTGGTTCATATTTAAAATTTCATGCTTATGAAGATACTCCGCGTAATCGCGTTACAGAAGAGGTTAATTTTAACGTTGATTGGTCGCATCCTGTATTTACCGGGGGTCGCCCTGTAAATCTGCAGTTAGGTGGCTTTAATTCTAAGTGTATTGATATTGATGATAACAATAAGATCAACACTGAAGCTTGTGACAAAAAGAGTATTGAGCAGTCCTTTATTTATAATAGCGTCGGAAATTATGTCAGTGCTAGAGATACTAGTTTTTGCTTAGATGGAGATAATTTAACATACTTGCAAAAGTGTTCCGGCAACCTGTCTCAGAGATGGAATTGGGTAGATAACAGTGATGAACTGAAAAATGACTATACTGGCGATATACTCTTCCACGATACCGAAACCGGAGAGCTTACTTTGAGCGGTGCATCGGAGGAAAATATGAGTAATCGTACTTTAACCATGTTTACAGATGTCTTTCATATATCAGGTGCAATAGGATCTATCGCTGTTACTGCAAATGAATTGGATAATGGACAGCTGCCAAGTGGTTATTCAACTATTTATTTCAGTACTAAGAATGCTGATTGGAGCAAAAATATATATATGCCAGAATACCCTCAGGAAGGTATGACTGTAGATATTCGTTCAACTGCAGAGTTACCATTTTATCTGCATGGTAAAGAACTAGGTCACCTTGATGGTAGGCAAGTGAACTTTAACGACTCGCTTGGTTTTATATTTACTAATGGCCAATGGGAGGTCAATGGAGAACTCGGTGATGAGATAGATGTTACTCCAAATAAGCTTTATAAAGGGCGCCTTCCAAGTAGTTACGAAACCATCAACTTCTTTACTCAGAATGCTGATTGGAATGAGCACATAACTATGCCTTCATACCCACAAGATGGGATGACTGTTTATATTTATTCAAAGGCTGAATTACCATTCTACCTGCATAGTAAAGAACTAGGCGAGTTTGATAATATGAAGGTGAAGAATGGCGAAACACATTTATTTCAATATTCATCAAGAGATCAAAAGTGGATAAAACGTAGATAAGTTGGATTATTCTAATCGAGTAGGGTGAGGCGTTATCTTTGAGCGATTCTACGCACTCGCAGGATAATTGTACCTGGAGGATTGGTCTGTCGTACCTCTAGCTAGATTTGCGGCAGAACCTTTATTTGACCCTGTAAATAATTCTGTGTAACTGTCGGGGTTACATATATTCAGTGAGTCGGTCTTCGAATTTAATCATAAAGCGGTTCAGGGCTTGTCGCCAGTTTCTGATTGGCATTGTCCATATCTTGGACGCATCTTCTATCGCTAAGAAGATCACTTCCTGCCGACTCATTAGCCTGGAACAGTTTTCGCTTCTTAATCGCCTTTCTAATAACGCTATTAAGTGATTCTATAGCGTTGGTTATGTAGATTGCTCACCTAATGTCTTCAGGGTAGTTGAAGACATTAGGTTATTCCAATGCGCTGTCTAGGTTGAGGGTATTTGTCATTCCATTTATCTGAGAACTACTTAAGGCGAGTAGTGCTTCGTCTTCAGTTTTCGATTGATAAACTTTCTTAAGATCGGCAGTGACAGCCTTATAGTCCTTCCAAGTTACGTACTTGACTGAGTTTCTCACCATATGGACGATGTAGAGTTGTATCTGGGT
Source organism: Pseudoalteromonas sp. G5_S1_14_S5 (assembly GCF_054968605.1). NCBI lineage: Bacteria > Pseudomonadati > Pseudomonadota > Gammaproteobacteria > Alteromonadales > Pseudoalteromonadaceae > Pseudoalteromonas > Pseudoalteromonas sp. G5_S1_14_S5. Next base: position 50,958 of record NZ_JBQKUM010000009.1, read on the forward strand.
ATTTTTAATGGCATCAGGGAAGCCCTTCAGACCATCGACACATGCAATAAGAATGTTTTTTACTCCGCGGTTTTTTAGCCCTGTTACTACAGCAAGCCAGAACTTCGCGCCTTCCGTTTCTGACAGCCACATACCAAGTAGTTCTTTTTGCCCCTCCATATTTACGCCTAGAGCATGATAAACGGCTTTGTTGATGACTTGTTTATCTTGTCTGATTTTAACGACAAAAGCATCGATACAGAAAGGCTTCTCAAGAACATCTTGAGGTCCCAAATCAATTGGGCCGACAGTTTGCTGTTAACGCCCCGAATGAAGTTTGGGTTGGAGATGTTACGTATATTTGGACAGGAAATCGCTGGATGTATTTAGCGGTTGTTATTGAACTTTTTGCCCGTAAAGTGATAGGTTGGTCGATGTCTTTATCACCTGATTCCAGTCTGACAGGCAAAGCTCTTTCAATGGCTTATGAGTCGCGTGGTAAGCCGAAAGGCGTCATGTTCCACAGCGATCAAGGTAGCCATTATACAAGTCGAAAATACCATCAACTTCTATGGCGTTTTCAAATGAAACAGAGCCTATCTCGCCGAGGAAACTGTTGGGATAATGCACCGATGGAGCGTTTCTTTAGAAGCTTGAAGACAGAATGGGTGCCAACAGTAGGTTATCGTAGCTTTGCCAAAGCTCATCAAGAAATCACCCGCTATATTAACGGGTATTACTGTCAACTCAGGCCTCATCAGTATAACGGTGGCCTAACTCCCAACGAATCAGACAGATTATATTGGGAAAACTCTAAAACCGTGGCCAATTTTAGTTGACCACTACACCTGGACTGTGACATTAAATCCAGCTTCTGCAATGTCTTCAGCCTTGATTGTTCATTACGGATAAAGCGATAAGCCCCTTCCATGTCCGCGGGAGAAATGATGAGCTTCGAGACTGGAAAACCTGGCTGCTCGGCAAGTGAAGCCGGTAGAGCGACGAGTCTTTGAGTTCGTCTAGGGTCATTGAGGTCGGCTTGGCCGAATTTTTTTGTGCCCAGAGGGTTGGCTCTATATAAGTCATAATCATCATCCTTGTCGTATCTGGATGATCAGATCACGAAACATAAAATTAGTTCAAAAAAAATCCCTAAGCTGTAGCTAAGGGATTTCTGTATAAGAGACAGCCTCATATGAGGAGCCTTTGTTTAATGATAAGCCGCTTTATAGAAGGAGCTTAACAGAGTAGGGGGATTAAGCCTCTGCCGTTACTTTAGAGCTACTCATCTTTTTAAGTGCTGCGTAGCCAAAGCCTGTTACTAGCGTACCTGCTGCAATCGCTACTAGGTACATAAGTACTGGAGAGATAGCGCCAGGAATCAGTAGTACGAATAGACCGCCGTGTGGAGCCATCAGTTGTGCACCAAACATCATTGATAGAGCGCCCGTTAGTGCACCACCTGCCATACATGCTGGGATAACACGCATCGGGTCTTTCGCTGCGAATGGAATCGCGCCTTCAGAGATGAAGCATAGGCCAAGAACGAATGATGCTTTACCCGCTTCACGCTCGCCTGCTTCAAACTTGTCTTTCACTAGGAAAGTCGCAAGGCCCATACCTAGAGCAGGAACCATACCTGCTGCCATAATAGCTGCCATTGGAGCGTAAGTTTGTGAAGCCAGTAGACCAACACCGAATGTGTAAGCGGCTTTGTTTACCGGACCACCAAGGTCGAAACACATCATTGCGCCTAGAATCACACCCAGAAGAATCGCGTTAGACGTACCCATGTTGTTTAGGAAGTCTGTCATTGCGCTCATTACGCCAGAAACAGGACCACCTACGATGTAAACCATCACAAGGCCAGTGAACAAACTCGCGATAAACGGAATGATCAGGATTGGTTTAAGCGCTTCCATCGATTGTGGAAGTTGAACTTTGTCGGCAATGAACTTCGCAGAGTAACCCGCAATGAAACCAGCCGCGATACCACCTAGGAAGCCTGCGCCTGTTGAGCTAGCTAGCATACCGCCGATTAGACCAGGAGCTAGGCCCGGACGGTCAGCAATCGAGAATGCAATGAAACCAGCAAGAACAGGAATCATCAGTGCGAATGCAGAACCACCACCGATAGTCATCAGTGCTGCCGCTAGTGTGCCTTCTTCTTTAAACGCTTCGATACCGAATACGAAAGAAAGAGCGATGATCAAACCACCCGCAACAACCACAGGAAGCATGTGAGAAACACCTGTCATAAGGTGCTTGTACACACCCTTCTTCTCATCAGCAGGTGCTGCTTGTGAAGAAGAGGCTGTGTGTTGGTATGGCTTAGCTTCAGCAAACGCTTTCTCAACTTCTTGCTGAGTCTTCTTAAGAGCTGGGCCAGTTGTTGTTTTGTAAAGAGGCTTACCGTTGAAACGATCCAGTGGAACGTCGATGTCGGCAGCGATGATAACAAGATCAGCGTCTGCGATTTCTTGGTCTGTCAGTTGGTTCTTCGCACCTACAGAGCCGCGAGTTTCCACTTTGATTTGGTGACCTAGGCGCTTACCTTCTGCTTCGAGCGCTTCTGCTGCCATAAAGGTATGTGCAACACCTGTTGGACAAGCTGTAATCGCAACGATCTTTTTGCTGCCTGTTCTTGCTGTTGTAGAAGAGTTTACTGATGTACCGGTTACTTCAATAGTGCTTTCAACCTGAGAGGCGTCTAATACCGTTGCTTCTGCTGCCGCTTTCTCTAGAAATGCTTTTGCATCTGCAGAGCACTCAGAGATAGCTGCTTGGTAGACTTTTTTGCCTACGAAACGTGTTTTATCAACGTTTGTGTTAGCTGCAATAACCACAACGTCGCTGCTGTCTATAGCGTCTGGTGATACTGGAGATTCTGGTAGCACGCTTGATTGGCATTCAATAGCGGCGTTCCAACCCAGTGCTTTTGTTGCTTGCTCTAGCAAGCCTGCTGCGATGATACTGTTTGCTACGCCACTTGGGCAAGCTGTGATAATGGTAATATTCATAATAAACCTTTTGTCCTATTTACCTGTGTCTAACTGGTTAGTTGGAACATCAAGCACCTGTAATTGGATATTTTGTAGTACTGAATCCAGCTCTTGTTGGCTAGTTACTCCCACACCTACTTGCGAAACGGCTAGTGCAGATAGGGCGGTTGCGAATTTGATAAGTTCTGGTTTTGGCATTTGCTGCATGTGACCCCAACATAGACCAGCGACTAAGGTGTCGCCTGCGCCTACAGTGCTCACTACTTGCATACGCGGTGGTTGAGCATGTAACCATTCACCTTGGTTAAGCCACATCACGCCTTCAGCGCCAAGTGATACCACGATGTTGTCGATGCCTTTTTCGCTTAGGGCTTGGCCTGCGTGTTGGCATTGGTCACGTGTTATAAGTTCAGCATTGAATAGCTGAGATAGCTCTTCATCGTTTGGCTTAATCAACCAAGGCTGTGCACTGATACCGGCTTTAAGTGCATCACGGCTGCTGTCGAAAAGAACTTTTTTGCCTAGGTCACGTAAGCGTTGAACCCAAGAAGCGCAAAGCTCTGGTGATACGCCTTGTGGCAAGCTGCCTGCAATCACGAAATAATCGTGCGTTTCAGCCAGTTCTAGTAAGGTTGCTTCAAACGCTCTAATTGCGTCAGCATTAACAGGAACACCAGGGAAGTTGATGTCGCTTACTTGGCCTGAGTTCTCGACTAGTTTTACGTTGATGCGAGTCGCACCGTCAACACGGATGAAGCGGTCAGTTGCGCCCATCTGTTCGAAAAGTTGGCAGAAGGCTTCTTCGTTATTGCGACCAAGGAAACCTGTTAAGGTCACTTTAGCACCAAGCTCTGAAAGTACTTTTGCTACGTTTACGCCTTTTCCTGCTGCGTGCAGAGAACCTTGATTCACTAGGCTAACCGAGCCAACATTCAGTGCGTCGATAGCACCTGTTAGGTCTAGTGCTGGGTTTAGCGTAACGGTAACGGCTTTGATTTGTTTATCAGACATATCGAATCCTTAACCTTCGCCAAGGCCTGAAGCGATAGCTTTACCGATCGATTCAAGTGCTTGTGCTGCATCATCACCTTCAGCAACAAACTGAAGCTGGTGGCCGTGTTTAACGCCAAGAGCGATGACTTTCATTAAGCTCTTCGCGTTCACTTCTTTTCCGTCACCATCTAGGTTTGAAACGCGGATAGAAGATTCGAATTTCTTCGCTTCAGCAACCAACATTGCGCCTGGGCGAGCGTGTAGGCCATGTGCGTTCTTAATTTTGAATACTGCGCAGTTGTCATCGACTTCAGACGCTGTAGAAACCGCTTCACCTTTAAGAAGGCCAATCACTTGTGCAACGTCAGCAGTTAACAGTTGTTGCTGTTTACCTTCGAAAACCATTTTGCTTAGGTTCACTAGAATAGACTGGTGTGCGCTGTTACAAGCCGCGAATGCCACAAGAGCTTTCACTGGTGTGCCTTCGAATTCGCAATCGTTCGCTGTAGAAACGAAAGAGACGCTAGTACGAGTTACGCCTTTGTCGCTACCAAGTAACCACAGGCCTTGGCCCAGGTGAGTTGGAGTTTTTGTTACTAGGTCAGCAACGAATTCGTTGTCTGTGCAACCTGTGTTCTTCAGTAGACCGCCCGCAACAGCAGACATTTGAATCATGTCGCTTGCTGGGAACAATAGTTGAACTAGAGATGCGTCTAGGTCAGCTTCTAACTGAACTTCACCGTTCAGTAGGGCAATGATTTCGTCTTCTGATTTCGCTTGTTTCAGTTTCTCTTCAACGCCGTCCGCCGCTAACACTTTGGTTAGCTGTTTAAGGATGCCTAAGTGCTCGTCAGATTTCGCTGCAATACCAATCGCAACGTAAACGCGGTTACCATCTGCCCAATCAATACCTTCAGGGAAGTGGTGTACTGCAACGCCTGTTTCTTTTACAAGGCCGCGAGTGTCTGTGGTGCCGTGAGGAATCGCGATGCCGTTACCAAGAAACGTAGAGTTCTGGTTTTCACGGTTCAGCATTCCTTCAACATAGCCTGAGTCCACTAGGCCTTTCGCAGTTAGGTCGCCAGCAATGTTCTGGATAGCTTTGAATTTGTCATCGGCCGTTTGACCAAGAGTGATGTCAGATTTTGATAATTTAAGCATGGTGCCTCTTTAGCGTATCGCTTGAGAATTTGTGTATCGCTACGATTCAGTCTAGAGCAATATCTTCTCGTTGCTTGCTCTTAGTTTTATCTAAGCTGAATCGGTTCAGCATTCAATGTAAAAAAATTCAGCAAAGCCGATTTTGGTTTTCAAAATAGTTTTGCTGCGTGTCGTAATTTCAGTTTCATTCATAACGTAAAGTTGAATCACGACAAATAACGTTCAATCCATACAAAAGGATGATTGAAGTCACTTTTCAGATTTTGCTGAATCCTTTCAGCTTTCATACTGAATCGATTCAGCATATGATTCAACTAATCCAAGGATCAGAAGATTGGTTATATGATCCTACGCACAAAATACAGGTCACCCATATGACACTAGATGAGATTGCCAAACTAGCCGGTGTGTCGAAAACGACAGCCAGCTATGTGATTAACGGCAAGGCGCAGAAATACAGAATCAGTGAGAAGACTCAGCAGAAAGTAAAGGCGGTGGTAGACGAGTATAACTACCGTCCAGACCATGCTGCTTCGTCGCTGCGTGCTGGTAATAGCCGCTCATTTGGTTTGATTATTCCTGATCTGGAGAACAGCAGTTACGCGCGTTTAGCAAAACTGATAGAGCAGAACTCACGTAAAGTGGGCTATCAAATCCTGATTGGCTGCTCTGATGATGACGCCGAAACCGAACGTAAAGTAGCGGAAGCGTTGGTGAGCCGCCGTATTGATGCTTTGCTGGTGGCGAGCTCTATGCCAGACGCTAATGAGTTTTACTTGAAGCTACAAAAATCGGGGACGCCAGTCATTGCGATTGACCGTCCGTTAGACGATGAACATTTTGCCTGCGTGATCAGTGAAGACTTCGAAGCCGCCTTTGAGCTGACACATTCAATTCTAGATGACAACATTCACAGCGTTGGCTTAATCGGTGCACTGCCTGACCTGAACATTTCGCGCGAGCGTCACTTAGGCTTTGAAGCAGCGAATAAAGCCCACACGCAGCAAACAGGGCTAGATGAAAATAAACCAACGGTTGTAGGTTACGGTGAGCACTTTGATCGTGAATCCGGTCGAGAAGTGTTTGAATCGTGGATTGCTAAAGGCACAGTTCCTGATGCGATTGTCACTATGTCCTTCACCTTACTAGAAGGTGTACTTGATGTGATGGTCGAAAATCCAGAGCTGATCAATCAAGTGAAGTTGGCGACTTTTGGTGATAATCGATTATTGGATTTCTTACCCTTTAAGGTTCACTCACTGCCGCAGCAATTTGAGGTCATCGCAGACAGCGCTTTTGCTTTAGCATTGAACGCTTCAGCAAAACGTTACCAGTCGGGAATTGAATTGGTGCCAAGAAGTTTAGTGAAGCGCAGTTAACATAAAGATGAGTTAATTTTAAGAATGCCTCAGCTCCAACTGGTCGCTGAGGCTTTTTTATTGAATCAACAAACCAAACTCAACCAGCGCTACTAAGCCTAAAAGTAGGGCAAGTACCTTCCAAAACTGGAGTGGATGACGGTCGAGCAGCGGTTGCTTGGTTTTACGTTTTACTAATTTTGAATTCGGTGTGTACAGATCTGAGATAAAATCTCCAAGCACACTGTATCGTTCGCTCGGGTGTTCAGCACAGGCTTTGTTTAGTACCAGATCAAACCAGGCAGGAATATCGGAGCGGTGTTGAGTTATCGGGCGGTATTGCCATTGGTGATGGCGAGATTGCATGAGTGAGCGTGGTGTCATTTCTGGATAAGGCAGTTGCCCTGCCAGCATTTCATAGCCGATGACACCAACAGAGAATAGATCCGAGCGTGTTGTCGCAACATTCTGTTTAATGCTCTCTGGTGCGATGTAATTTACCGCTCCGAGTGGCACAGCATCTTCTTCAAAAGGTAATCCTTCTTCAATTCCGCGAATGAGTACCGCTCCTAAGTCGATAAGTTTGATATCACCGTTTGGCAGTAACATGATGTTTTCAGGTTTGAGATCGCGGTGCACCATATCGGCACGTTGTAATACACGAATGCCTTGAACGATCTTCTCAAGAATAGTGCGGACTTCAGGCAGATTCGTTTTAGGATTGTCGTACATCCATTGTCTTAACGTCACGCCTTCAACCATTTCACACACTTGGTAGAGAAACTGCGACTTCTCATCGGTGGGGTACACCTTCATGATGCGCTTGTTGTTCAGTAGCATCCCTGCCCATTGTTCGTTATAGAAGGCTTTGAGCTCGGCGGGATCATCGCGATATTGCAGAGAAGGCACTTTAATGACGAACTCGGTTTGCGTCTGAGTTTGTATTACTCGATACACATGGCTGCGCGTTCCAGAATAGAGCACTTCTAGGACCTGAAACTGGTCGATCATCTGCCCAAGTTTGAGCACGGGAGGGATAACTCGGGTCGCGAGCTTTTCATGAAACTCAATTAGAGAAGGCTTAGGGAGTTGAGCCACTTCAAGCATTAAGCAACTCACATTGTCTTTGCTGTTTTTAGCTAGTGCTTTATTACAAACGGTTTGTGTGGCGCTCTCAAAGTCGAGTTGATTTGAGGCCGCTTCCATTAGATCGGATTCATCAACAAATTCATGCACGCCATCCGTTGTGAGAATAAAACGATCTTTCGCTTTGATAGGCAGAGTTTGGTAATCGACGTTGAGTTGGTTATCCATGCCTAAAGCACGAGTGAGGTAGTGAGTATTGACCAGATTTTTGCGGGTGTGATCGCGAGTTAGCTGCTTAATTTCACCGTCGCGAACTAAGTAGATTCGGCTGTCGCCCACATGGAAAATATGCGCGGTGTTTGATTTGAGAATCACTGCGCTAAAGGTCGACACCATATTGTTGTGCGCGAGTTGTTTTTCGTCATCAAGACCGGAATAAGAGGCATTGAACAGCCAAGAATTGAGTGAAGTCAGAACCTTTTGGGCAGATCGTTGAATACTCCAGCTTTCAGGAGTGGCGTAATAGTCAGTAATGAACTGCATCACGCTGGTATGGCTAGCTTTTTGACCTTGTTCGCTGCAACTTACTCCGTCCGCAATACAGGCAACGCTCCCTTTGAACTCATGTTCTGCTCTGGTCTGAGGGTGTTTAACGATAATCGCGTCTTGATTCTCGTTTCTTATCCCTTGGTGTGAGTAGCCGCCGAAATTGAGCTTTAACTGATTGCTAGTCTCAGCGTGAATACCCTGAACCTTGGTTTGTGGCTCCTTTGGTATCACTGCCGGGCTCCGTTCTAGCGTAGCGTCTTGAGTTTGACTGAATGAAAGCGTCATAACGTCCTTGCTCCTATGATGCTCATTGTTACTTGAAGAAAGAACAAAAGCTCTCAGTAATAACGAGAGCCTTTGAACGAAGTAACCAAGTGTCGCAGCCCGGTTACTTCTCCCGATTCAATGACTGATTAGCTCGATACGTTAATTAATGTCACACTACCATCGTCGTTCACTTCAGCGATCTGACCATTGGGCTCTTCCATGAACATCAGAGTCACGAAGCCAAGAACCGCCGTTGCAGCAATCACAAGGAAGAAAGTCTGGTAGCTAACAAACGAAAGCACGGTTAGGTAAACTACCGCACCCACGTTTCCGTAAGCACCTGTCATCCCTGCAATTTGGCCTGTCATACGGCGTTTGATAAGAGGTACTGTCGCAAATACTGCACCTTCACCTGCTTGTACGAAGAACGAACATGCCATTGCCGCAACAACCGCTAGCCATACTGGCCATGTGCTCTCTACTTGACCCATAACGAAGTAACCTACAGCCAAACCTGCCGTTAGGATAAGTAGGGTTGGTTTACGACCAAATTTGTCTGAAATCCAACCGCCACCAGGGCGAGACATCAAGTTCATGAAGGCATAAGCCGAAGCGACCATACCTGCAAGAACGGGTGTTAGTTCAAAGGTTTCAGAGAAGAACAGAGGCAGCATAGAAACTACCGCTAGCTCAGAACCAAAGGTTGCGAAGTACAGAACGTTCAGCACCGCAACTTGCTTAAATTTGTACTGGTGAATCTCTAGCACTTCTTCTTTGAATACGTTCTTGTTCACTTTCCAAACTTGAGTTACTTCATACACATACAGTGCAGCAAGTACCGCATACACACCGTACACCGCTGCGTCTGAAAGCATACCGATACCTGATGGAGACAGTTTCCAAGCCAGCAGAGCAAGTGCACCGTACATAGGGATCTTCATGAAGAGTAGAAAGAAAAAGTCACCCTTAGACGTCACTTCCATTGCTGTTACTTGAGCAGGTTTGAAGTAAGTAGAACCTTTTGGTGTGTCGGATACGTTTTTGTAGAACACAACAGAGAACAGTAAGCTCATTACACCGGTGATACCAACCGCATAACGCCAGCCATCTTCGCCACCAAATACTAATGCTAGAGTTGGAAGAGTGAACGCTGCTGCCGCTGAACCAAAGTTACCCCAACCGCCGTAGATACCTTCTGCTGTACCCAGTTCGTTATGTGGGAACCATTCAGATACCAATCGAATACCAACTACGAAGCCAGCACCGATAAAGCCAAGTAGGAAACGAGCAATGGCGGCTTGAATGAAAGAGTCAGCCAGTGCGAACATGAAACACGGGATCGAACAGATCGCGAGTAACGAGGAATAGACAAGTCTTGGACCGTAACGGTCGGTGAGCATACCAATCGCGACACGCGCAGGAATGGTTAAGGCAACGTTTAGGATTAGAAGGGTTTTGATCTCTTCAGTGGTTAGCCCTAGGCTGGTTTTTACCATCTGCAGTAGTGGTGCGAAGTTAAACCACACCACAAAGGTGATAAAAAAGGCAATCCAGCTGAGGTGTAAGACCTTCATCTTGCCGGTAAACGAAAGCAGCGAAAATTTTGAGTTATCCATGTATTAAATCCTTTAAATATGGAATCTAGAGTTATCTAGCCGTCCACATGCCAACTCCATAGCTTGCCTAGACTGTTAATTATAGGCGGCTAAGGCATGTTAATGGGTGAATTTGAAAGTACAACCTTTTAGGTAGCTAACTTTTGGTTAGTTGTTAGCTTTTCGTTAGTTAAAGCTAAGAGCTAACTCGCTAAGGCTTCTGGCGCTAGAACTTGAATCTGGTTACCTTGCCTGCGTACTTCAAAACGGGTTAGGGCATGTTCAGGTTCTTCTAAACAGGCACCTGTCTCTAGGTGGTAATGCTGCTTGTAGAGTGGTGATGCCACATAGGGTTCTCCACTTAACGATCCAATAATGCCGCGTGACATAACGTTGGCTTTGCCTACTGGGTCGAAATTCGAAAGGCCGTAAAGCTTGTCACTGCGTTTGCAGTAAAAGATAGCGACTTGATGATCAGCCACCTTGGCACACACACCCGCATTGGGTGACAGTTCCTCTTGAGAACAAACAGTGGTCCAGTTTTCCATGACAGTCTCCTTGGTAATTTATAGAGTCTTTGATTTTGTTCCATTTCTTAAAAAAGAAGGTCGTAAAGAAAGAAGGTTGTAAAGAAAGAAGGTCGTAAAGAAAGAAGGTCGCTAGCAGTGAATTGCCGAGAACGAAGGATCTGCTACCGACCAAACTGGTTACGAGACTTCCGTAATTTCAATTTGTTGAGTGCTGCTTAATGCCTGATTACGCTCTGCTTCTTGGTCTGTGTTGACCGAAGGCTTCGGGAAGCGCTGTTCACGTTCTTTGATAAATGACAGGCTAGAGTCCATCTCATCGCTATTGATGTAGTGCTGGAAGCGCTTCATCTTGACTGGGTTTTCGATGGTGGTTTTCCATTCACACTGGTAGTTTTCGATGTTGAGCGCGATGTCGGCTTCAAGTTCAGCGGCGACATTGAGTTTGTCTTCAATCACCACCTCTTTGAGGTAATCCAAGCCACCTTCTAAGTTCTCCATCCAAACAGAAGTTCGTTGTAGGCGGTCTGCAGTACGTGTGTAGAACATCAACACGCGGTCGATGTATTGAATAAGAGTTTGTTCATCTAGGTCGGTCGCGAATAAGTCAGCATGACGAGGGCGCATGCCGCCATTACCACAGACGTATAGGTTCCAACCTTTATCTGTCGCAATAACACCAATGTCTTTTGATTGCGCTTCGGCACATTCACGAGTACAGCCAGATACCGCAAATTTGATCTTGTGTGGTGAGCGCAGGCCCTTGTAGCGGTTCTCTAGTTTAATCGCGAGGCCAACACTGTCGTTGACGCCGTAGCGACACCAAGTGCTACCCACACACGATTTCACGGTACGAACCGATTTACCGTAGGCGTGACCAGTTTCAAAGCCTGCATCAATCAGTTTTTTCCAGATGGTTGGCAGCTCATTAAGTTGTGCACCAAATAGGTCGACACGCTGACCGCCAGTGATCTTAGTGTAGAGGTCGTATTCTTTTGCCACTTCACCCAGCACGATCAATTTGTCTGGTGTGATTTCACCGCCAGCAATACGTGGGACCACAGAGTAGGTACCGTCTTTTTGCATGTTGCCAAGGTAGATATCGTTGGTGTCTTGCAGTTCGATGTGCTCATCTTTCAGGATGTAGTCGTTCCAGTAAGAAGCGAGAATAGAACCCACCGCCGGCTTACAAACGGTACAACCGAGTCCTTGACCATGAGATTCAAGCAATTCATCGAAGGTTTTGATTTTGTTGACGCGAATAATGTCGGTCAGTTCTTGGCGAGAGTAAGCAAAGTGCTCACAGATGTCGTTAGAAACTTCGACACCCAGGTTGCTCAATTCGCTATCTAATACTTGTTTAGCAAGGGCAGAACAGCCACCACACCCGGTCGAAGCGTTGGTCGATTCTTTCAGCGCTGCCATTGTGGTGCAGCCTGCAGAAACGGCTTGTTTGATGTCGCCTTTGGTGACGTCAAAACATGAACAAATCACAGCACTGTCTGGAAGCGCTTCAACACCCATGGCGCTGCCAGAATCGTCAGCAAGGTTTGGTAGAATCAATACCGATGGGTTCTCTGGCAAAGGCATATCGTTTTGCTTGATTTGCAGCAGTGAACCATAGGCTTCAGCGTCACCGACTAACACGGCACCGACGATCTTCTTGCCATCAGCAGAAACAATTAAGCGCTTATAAACTTGTTCAATTTCATCGTTGTAGGTGTAAGACTGTGCGCCTTCGGTCTTACCATGCACTTCACCAATACTGGCCACGTCTACACCCAGAAGCTTGAGCTTGGTGCTCATATCGGCACCCGTAAAGCTGCTCTCATCTTCGCCATTGGAAAGAATATGGCTTGCTGCGACTTTCGCCATTGAGTAACCCGGAGCCACGAGACCAAAGATCTTGTTGTCCCACAGTGCACACTCACCAATCGCGTAGACATCATCGATGTTGGTTTGGCAGTAATCATCAATCACGATACCGCCACGCTCGCCAATCTCGATGTCAGAGCTACGAGCCAGAGCATCTTGAGGGCGAATACCGGCAGAGAACACGATCATGTCGGTTTCAAGGTGAGAGCCATCGGCAAAGTTCATGCGGTAGCGAGCATTTTCACCCTCTACAATCTCAGAGGTCGCTTTCTCGGTATGAACTTGTACGCCTAGGTCTTCAATTTTGCGTCTAAGTAGAGCGCCGCCGCCGTCATCGAGTTGAACTGCCATTAAGCGAGGCGCAAACTCTACGACATGTGTTTCTAAGCCAAGGTTTTTAACTGCGTTTGCGGCTTCTAAGCCCAGTAGGCCACCACCGATAACCACGCCAGATTTACTCTGCTTGCTCGATAGTTCAATGGCATCAAGGTCTTCGATAGTGCGGTAGACGTGACAGTGTTCTTGGTCGTTGCCTGGAATTGGTGGTACGAACGGGAATGAGCCTGTTGCGAGAATCAGTTTGTCGTAGCTTTCACGGTGACCATTGTCAGTCACTACCGCTTTATTTTCGGTATCCAGCTCAGTGACTTTGGCATTGATTAGGTATTTGACGCCATTTTCTTGGTAGTAAGCTTCACTCGTCAAAGACAAGTCGTCGGCTGATTTACCGTTAAAGTAGGCCGTGAGCTGAACACGGTCATAAGCAAGTCGTGATTCTTCACTAAAAGTGATGACTTCATATTGGTCTGAGTCAGCTTGAATAATGTTGTCGATAAATTTGTGGCCAACCATGCCATTACCAACGACGACAATCTTTTGTTTGCTCATAGTAAATTCCTTTTTTGCTGGCTTCCTAGCGTTTCTAAAACTGCCCACTCTCTGGTGGATAATGTGCTGTTCTTCCAATGAACTTAAAAACTGTAAATTTTGGGTTGTTGGGATTTATGGGAGCAAGTAGGGTGCCAGATAAAAAAGGCGATCAATAAAAATAATTAAATCAAATAAAATCAATTGATTGTGTAAATCACAAAATGGTCAACTAACCCTAAAGTGGTAGATATTCTGAGTGGGATATTTATGAAAATGAGCCTTTGTGGTGCAAAATTGATCAACATGGTTCAAATATCTCAATATTTATTTGATTGGACTGAGGTAACCTTATTTCTTGTAATTGAATCTTGTTTAAGTGGCTGTATTTTATGGAATATTTTAATGTGCGTTATTGGGGTGAATAGTGGTGCGTAAATTGCTTTATTAAAAAAGAGAAATTTTCATCGCGAAGAGTGAGTAAGAAAAGACGCTCTGTTAGAACGGTGGAAACAATAAAAAGAAAATTGCACGAGGGAAGAGTGATGAGTTCAAACAAGGATTGGATCAAATCAACGTGTGCTTACTGTGGCGTAGGTTGTGGCATTGAAGTAAGGCCAACTGCTTCGGGGAAATTAGAAGTACGTGGCGATAAAGACCACCCATCGAATTATGGCAAGTTGTGTACAAAGGGCGCAGCACTGGGAGACACCGTAACGCCAATCGGTCGTTTAACTCAGCCGATGCAAAGAGTCGCAAGCGGACAACAACTTCTGCCTTGGAATAGCGCATCTCAGCTGGTGGCTGATAAGTTCAAACAAGCCATAGAAGAGCATGGCCCGGACTCTGTCGCCTTTTATGTGTCAGGGCAACTACTGACTGAAGATTACTATGTGGCTAACAAGCTGATGAAGGGCTTTATCGGTAGCGCCAATATCGACAGTAACTCTCGCCTTTGTATGGCATCTAGCGTGGTTGGGCATAAACGCGCGTTCGGTACTGATACCGTTCCTGTTTGTTATGAAGATCTAGAGCAAGCCGAAGTCGTTGTTATCACTGGCTCAAACCTCGCTTGGTGTCACCCGGTTCTTTTCCAGCGCCTGCGAGCAGCCAAGCAAGCTAACCCAGACATGAAAGTGGTCGTCATTGACCCGCGCTACACTGACACCTGTGAAATTGCCGACATGCACTTGGCATTGGAATCTGGCTCTGATGTCGCACTATTCAATGGCTTGTTGGCTTACCTAGATGATAACGACAAGCTTGACTCTGAATACATTGAACATCACACCCAAGGGTTTACTGAAGCGATCCGAACAGCCACAGATTATCGCTATACCGAATCAGGTTGGGGCAAAAAAAGCGTTCCTGAACTGACAGGGCTTAGCGAGCAACAACTCGAACAGTTCTATCACTTGTTCGCATCTAACAAGAAAGTGCTCACCATCTATTCCCAAGGCGTAAACCAATCTACTCAAGGGTGCGATAAGGTAAACGCCATTATCAACAGTCATTTAGCGACTGGCAAAATTGGTAAACCGGGCATGGGGCCATTCTCTGTCACAGGCCAACCAAATGCGATGGGTGGGCGTGAAGTGGGTGGTTTAGCCAATACCTTAGCTGCACACTTTGAATTTGGTGAGCCACAATCACACCAAACCGTGAGCGAGTTTTGGCAGACGAATAACTTAGCCACCCATGCGGGTCTAAAAGCCATCGACCTGTTTGATGCCATGAATGAAGGCAAGATAAAAGCGGTATGGATCATGGCGACTAACCCAGTCGTGAGTCTGCCTGATAGCGAAAAAATCAAAACTGCATTAGAGAAGTGCCCGTTTGTTGTGGTGTCGGATTGCATTGCAGATACAGAAACCACACGTTTGGCAGATGTAGTGCTACCTGCGCAAGGGTGGAGTGAAAAGTCGGGGACTGTAACCAACTCTGAGCGTCGAATATCACGCCAACGCCGCGTATTACCGAGCCCTGGAGAAGCCAAGCCAGATTGGTGGATTTTAAAAGAAGTCGCACAAAAAATGGGATTCAAAGACCAGTTTGATTACCGCCACGAAGGTCAGATATTTAAAGAGTATTGCGAGATGACAGCGCTCGGAAACGAAACGGGCAAAGCGCGTGACCTGTGCTTAATTGGATTAACAAAACTAGACGAACAAGGCTATGGCGAGCTGACTCCGCAGCAATGGCCAGTAATGGAATATCAACCAGAGATCATCGAGCAGCGTATGTTCACCAATGGTGAGTTCTTTACTGAGTCGGGTAAGGCTCAGTTTATTGCGGTTGAACATGATAAGCCGATTGCCGATACCAGTGTTGAATTCCCACTCATTATGAACACAGGTCGAATTAGAGACCAATGGCACACCATGAGCCGCACTGGCTTGGCGGCTGGCTTAGGCGAACACACACCAGAGCCTTTTGTTGCCATGCACCCAGATACCGTTGCAGAGCTTGGCTTAGATGAATTTGGGCTAGATGTCTTCAACCACGCCACTATTAATCCTGTAGTTAAAGTGCGCAGCGCACAAGGGGAATGCCAAGCCCGCTTAGTAGTAACCAAAGAGATGCGTCGTGAACAGGTGTTTATGCCAATTCACTGGAATGCGCCGACCGCGAAAGACAGCAAGCCGTGTGACCTGATCTTGCCTCATACCGATGCAGCTTCAGGCCAGCCTGAATTTAAACACACACCTGTCGTGGTAGAGCCGTGTGGCTATCGCAGTGAAGCCGCCTTGGTCAGTGACAAGGTAATGGATTGTGGCGGATTTGATTACTGGGTTCGCCAAAGAGTGGAGGGCGGTTTTCTGTATCGTATCTCTTCATCTAAGAACCCAATGGAGTTGGTGATTCAGCTAGCTAATACTCTCGATGCCTTACCAGAGCCAAACACTGAAGCGATTAAGTCACTCCATTACCATGGTAATAAATCATTCAAAAACTACGGCTCAGCCAAGCTGGATCAGTTTGGTGTAAAGCAAGCGTTCGTCGTGAACAGTAAGCTCGACCATCGAAGCATCGATTGGCTGGTGGGATGCCTCACCCGAGAAGCTGATGAAGAATTCGAAGCCGAGTTTTTGAGTACATTGGCGAAATAGATATTTATCAAAATAGATCCATAGCAAACGCCGACAATTTTATCGGCGTTTTTCCATTCGCCACAGCAACGCTAGTTTTTATCTATCGAGCCTCACGTCGTTCACCTGCTTTTACGCTTCATGAAACTTAGAACTAGCTATTGATACAGAGATAAAGACGTGTGTGGATAATTGATAAGCGACACACACATTCACATTATTTGGGAGTTTGGTTTGGGGTAATCGGAAACGCTCCTGATTTTTATACTGTATGATGTTTGCTTTTAGTAAAATAATCATATTAAAGAGTGGCTTAACTAAGCATTGGTTGGAGTGTTTAGTAGGGCGTGTTAGTGGAAGTCTTCATAATTACTTTTTATCAAATCGTGAGTCATGGAGGGGACATGGTTAGGGAAGCGACAAAAGACGATTGTGCAAAATTAGCGCTACTGTCTATTAGAGTCTGGCTAGATACATACGCTCAAGAAGGGATAAAAACCGAACATGCAGACTATGTCCTGTCTACGTTCACGGCAGACTATTTCCTTGAAATACTGAATAACACCAAATACCGCGTTTTGATTAGTGAAGAGAGTGAGGTTCTACATGGTTATGTAATGGTTAATCTCGACTCTAATTATCAAACGCCTGACAGGGGTTTTGAAGTTGAAAAGCTCTATGTAGATAATCTTTTTAAAGGCAAAGGTGTAGGCAAAAAGCTGTTAAAAAGCATGGAGGACCAGTTTGGTCGCCAATATTGGTTGTACACGTGGGTTAACAATGAATCCAATGGCTTTTATGAGCATTTAGGTTTTAGTCGAATAGGCTCTCTTACTTTTGAGTTTTTCGGAGCGTTGATCGAAAACAACGTCTATCAATCAGCCTCTGATTAGGTTTCAAATTAAGTACTGTTTTCGTTCCCTAAGCAGTAGGGCAAAGCACAAAAGTACAAAAAGCAATAAATCACCTCTCACACAGTGTTAACGATTAAAGGAGAATTGAGCGTTATGTGGATAGAGCAAAGCCGGATTGAAGGAGACAATGTTGTTCTTGAGCCGTTGAATCTAGGGCATGTATCTGAACTAATCGAGGCCGTGAAAGACGGAGAGCATTGGAAGCTATGGTTCGCTAATGTCCCGAGTCCAGAAAAAATGGAGCAATACGTTGTTGATGCTATCGCTCAAATGGTACTCGGTAATATAGCTTATGCGGTGCGAGTGAAAGCCACCAATCAAGTCGTAGGGACTACCCGTTACTATGGCGTTGATAGGCCAAACAGACGAGCGTTAATTGGTTATACCTGGTATTCAAATTCGGTTAGGGGAACATTGATAAATAAAGAGTGTAAATACCTTTTGCTACAGCAATTGTTTGAGCACTATGAAGCTATTGCTGTCGAGTTTCGCACTCACATTGGGAATACCGTCTCTCGAAAAGCGATTGAAGGACTTGGAGCAAACCTCGACGGTATCTTGCGTAATCATCAGATCTTAAAGGATGGCTCGATAAGAGATACGGTAGTGTATTCAATTATTGACTCAGAGTGGCCAGAAGTTAAGCAAGGCTTTCTGAAAAAACTCAGTCAACAAGAGCCTTAAAACAAGGAAGTACGTATGGAAAACTATTGGAATCCGATGGTTCCTGAACTATCCGTTAGCAACTTTGAGCGCTCACTTGCCTTCTATGTTGATGTTCTTGGTTTTTCTATTCGCATCAAGCGTGAAAGTCCTGATTTTGTGTATCTCGAACAAGAGCATGTGCACATGATGTTAGAGCAAATCAGTGATGAAGGATGGATCACTGGCGAGCTTGAGGCTCCTTTGGGACGAGGTGTGAACTTTCAGATTGAATTAAGTGACTTAGAACCTCTAGTAAAACGTCTCCAAACCCACAAAGTGCCCCTGTTTCGTGATCTGAAAGAAACTTGGTATGACATTGGTGAAAAGTTGTCTGGGGAGCGTGAACTTCTCCTCCAAGATCCGGATGGATATTTGTTAAGGTTCACTCAACACCTCGGAGAAAAACCGAAGAGCTTGGAGTGAGTTCATTCATTCTTTTTAAGACTAGCTAGATCGACCATCAAACGCCGACAGCTGTTGGCGTTTTTCCATTCGTCACGGCAACGCTAGCTTTCATCTATCGAACCACACGTCATCTATCCATCATCGCGTCAGACACAAACCTAAAATCAACTATCCCGTTAGGGGTAGGGTGTGTATGGATAAAATGATAAGTAATACACATATTTATACGATTTCTACATTTAATTAGAGCTATTAGAGATACTTCTAGTATTCGTCATGTATGATGCGACTTTCTTGCTAAGGCATTGTTATTAAATGACTTAATTGTCAATTTAATGGCTATTACTATTAGTAGGCGAACTCTTTTAATTATAAACAGCTTCAATGTTCGGTATCGGAACCGTTATCAGTAAAAGGGCTAGGTATGTATTTTTTGAACATCAAAGACTTAAAGGCGGATATCAAAGCCGATAAGTTATCGGAGAAAGATCGTTTTCGGTATGTATTTATATATATCGCTTTGGGTACGCTTGCGATGTATGGCTACGCGGATGGCTTTTCAAATACTTGGGAGGTTGTCGAATCAATCAGTTTCAGCGCAATCGTACTTCTAGGGACCTATTTTGCTTATAGAGCCAATGGTGCAGAAAGTGGGCGAGACTTCTTAGGTCGCTATTTTGGTATCAGCTTTGTTGTGGGTTTGAGGTTTTTCATTTTTATGTTGCCTCTCTATATTCTGTTATTTTTCTATTACTTTTCAGTGATATCTGATGATGGCGATATTGCTATGACAGGTGTTGATGTAGCAATATCGATGAGTTTAAACATCTTACTGTATGTGCGCATTGTTAAGCATATGGGCGATGTAAGAGATTAATAATAAACCGTGTAATCAGGCGGGTAAACGGCTTAAGTAGACTCAAAGTCTAAGAAAGTAGGATAAATAAAAATGCTATACCACTTACTGACCGAAAGTGATTACAACGAATACCAAAGCACAGAAACCTATGAACCCGCATCCTTGAAGGACGAAGGCTTTATCCACCTCGCTTATAAAGAGCAACTGCAAACAATTGTAGATTGTTTCTTTGTGGGAGTGACGCAAGCATATCTTCTAGAAATCGACAAAAGCGCGATTACTAAAGACTTAAGAGATGAGCCGCCAGTAGGGGCTGAAGATGATGGGGCACTTTACCCACATTTATACAGTCCACTTTCTAAGCAAGCCGTGATTAGAACAATAAAGTTAGTCGCGGATTCATCAGATGCGCTAAAAGTAAACCTGTAACAATCTCAGTATTCGTATCGGCTCTGTGCCATTCAAAACACGCAGCACTTAATCGTGTGTTGTTTTGGCTCTACAGAGCCTTTCGTTTCCATCAAGTTAAGGAAAACAATGCAAGTCAAAGCAGTTAAAGATGTGTATGACGCATACTTCTATTTTAACAACGAGCGAACCCTTTCAACCGATTTCGCCAGTGAACTGATTTCCATTGAAGATGATGGCTTCACTGTTTTTATCGATAAAACACGTAAGTACGACAACCAGATCCTCATTGATGAGGTTTGCAACTCCGCGAGTTTAGAGGCAGACCTCAAGTTATTTGGAGATGGTATCTCACCTGAGATTTCTATTGCGCCTCAGGCTTTAACAACAGAACTGAAATCATGGTTATCGAAACATCATTTTGTGCCTGCTTTTGAGCATGAGTTTCTTGAGTTATCCGCAGAAGACTATGTAGCAAAGCCGAGCCCAGAACCATTGGTCACAGAACCATCGAGCGATGTTGACAAGGTAACGGTGGAGCTATGGACGAAAGATAATGCCGATGAATTTTTGGCTTTGCTCAAAACATCCGGTTTAGAGTGTTCAGACCAAATTTGGCAGCAGAAACGCGCGCTCTATTGCACGGATACTTTCCGTTGTTATGTTGCGAAAATAGAGGCTAAACCGTGCGCTTGGGCGACGAGTTTCATCAACAACGAACACGCAATACTTGCCAATGCGTATACACAAGAGAACTATCGTTCAAAGGGATGCCAAACAGCTCTATTAAGAACTCGAATCGAAGATGCTATCGCCTTAGGGGCAAAGGTACTGTTAACCGACGTAATGCCAAACAGCACCAGTAGCAAAAATTGTAAATCGATCGGATTTTGCTCTGTTGGCGTACGAAGTGTGTGGAGCAAAGACGAGATATAGGGCTATCTACTAAGAGCAAATTATGAATACAGCGGATGTAATGAAAGAGTATAACGAGTTCGAGCGAAAACGTTTTAACTCATTCAATGGTATTAAGGTAACAGAGAACAGCCTGACTAAGTTCGTATCTAACGAGCGTCATGGCAGCTATATCTCTTTTTTCGACTTCGATGAAAGCCTCACAGACTCCATCGTCAAAGAGCAACTCGCGTACTTTGAGCAGCGTGACCTATGTTTTGAATGGAAGACGTACAGTACCGATACACCAACGAACATCAGTGCAGTACTGCTCGAGAATGGTTTTGAGCAGGATGAGCACGAATCATTTATGGTGTTGGACTTGTCTAAGGCCACTTGCGACCCCTTTGATGAAGGTAAGATCACCGAGGTGACGGACAGCAAAGGCATTCGCGATGCAATCAAAGTCCAAGAGCAAGTTTGGGGTGGCGATTTCGAATGGCATTATAATCACTTAGTTAGCCTTAAACAGCACGCGCCAGATTCGGTGTCTGTATATGTCGTGTATGTCGACGACCAGCCTGTGACCTCGGCGTGGATCATATTTAATGGAAGTAGCCCGTTTGCCGGTATTTGGGGCGGTAGCACCATTGAAGCATTTCGAAGTAATGGCTATTACAGTTTGCTACTGAACAAACGTATTGAGGAAGCCAAGTCGAGAGGGGTTAAATACCTTACTATAGATGCTTCTAATATGAGTAAACCCATTGTATCCAAACGTGGTTTTGAAGTGATCGCGACAACCACAGGGTATACCTCACCAAGTAGCGAGTAATGTGTTTCAAAGGAGTAAAGAGTGAATAACCAAGTACGTGTAGGTGTGGCAGCGGTCATTTTTCGAGAAGGGCGCATCCTACTTGGCGAGCGCATTGGCTCTCATGGTGCGAATACGTGGGCGACGCCTGGCGGGCACCTTGAGCTGGGTGAAAGCATTGAAGAGTGTGCGCAGCGAGAAACCCTTGAAGAGACTGGGTTAGAGGTCGGCTCGTTTAAGAAGCTCGGTTTTACCAACGATATCTTCGAAAAAGAAGGCAAGCACTACGTCACCTTGTATGTTGTCGCGACCAGTTCTCGTGGTGAGCCTCAAGTCATGGAGCCTCATCAGTGTAAGCAGTGACAATGGTTCGACTTAGATGAACTGCCAGAACCTCTGTTCTTACCTTTGGTGAACTTGTTGAAGGAGCCGGTAAATTTCAAGAATTTTGACTAGTCAGGACGCCCATACTTGGTACTGAAAGCACATTAGGTTATCTTGTTCACTCTTTTATAATGTAATGATTCAATTGAGAATTCAAAGGAAAGCATGGCAGTTTTAGATATTCTTACCGCACCAGATCCAAGGCTTAAAGTGAAAGCGGAAGAGGTGCAAGATGTATCGACGGTACAAACACTCATCAACGATATGTTAGAAACACTCTATGCCACTGATCATGGTATCGGTTTGGCATCCACTCAGGTCGGTCGTAAAGAGGCCGTGGTGGTTATCGATATTTCAGACAGCCGAGACCAACCGTTAATCTTGGTGAACCCGGTAGTCGCAAGTGGCTCCAACAAAGCTTTGGGCCAAGAAGGCTGCTTATCAGTGCCTGACTATTATGCGGATGTCGAGCGTTTTACGTCTGTAGTCGTGTCTGCTCTCGACCGAGAAGGGGAGCCAATCACCATTGAAAGCGATGACTTTCTCGCTATCGTAATGCAGCATGAAATTGACCATTTATCGGGTAACCTATTTATTGATTACCTGTCGCCACTAAAGCGTCAAATGGCAATGAAAAAAGTTAAAAAGTACCTAAAAGCGCACGCTTAATCCGGTTTATAAACCATTATCTCTTCAAACCCAATGAGTGAATTTCAACACATCAGCGTTGGGTTTTGTCGCTATCCTTCTCAATTTAGCGCTTTATTCCTTTAATGTTATACGGCTTTTCAATAGGTTGGTTCGTTCCCTTAGTTGTGTTGCATATGCAAGCGAGTGCTTTTTTTTGTTTGGCGCTCGTGATTCATTCAGTTTTTACGTTCACAAAAGGTTAATGATGCTCGAAGTAAAAAATGTAGCTTTTGATAGTGAAAATGAACAATCAATTCGTTCTATTCGTGAGAGCGTTTTTATCAACGAGCAATCCATTGCACCTGAAATAGAGTTCGATGGGCTAGACAGTTCGGCCATTCATGCCGTGGTGACTGTCGATGGAAAGCATGTCGGCACAGGCCGTATTTTAAGCGACGGTCACATTGGTCGTATTGCCATCATGAGAGATTTTAGAGGCCTAGGGCTTGGCTCGAAGATTGTGTTATCGCTAATCGATGAAGCGAAGCAGAGTGGTTACAAACGCGTGTATCTTGGCTCTCAAAAGCAAGCCATCGATTTCTATACCAAGTTAGGATTTACACCATTTGGAGAAGAGTTCATGAAAGCGGGCATTGTGCACTTGTCTATGGAAAAAACGTTAGCTTAACGGATTCATGCAAACAGCATAACCAAGACACTGATGGCAGCAACGAAACACTGTTGCCTTCATTAAAACATGGTTTGATAAAGCACTCACTTCGTAAAGCTACAGAGCGATAAGGTAATAAAGGAATATAATGAAGAAAAACTTCGTGGTTTTCGGCGCCTTAATGGGCGTAGTGGCACTCTTTTTTGTTGGTAAGCACAGAGGCGAAGAACTGACCTTTGCCCCTTGTGAGATGGGTGAAAAAGTCGAAACTCCCGTCCACTTCTTTACCGACGCATCGATGAGCGAGTCAAAAATTCAGAAGATGATAGGCTACTCTAATCTTGTTCTTCAAAATTCATGCGTACCGATGGAGCGAACATTATCAGGCATCACTAAAATCGACCTTTCTGGTTTCCAAGATGCGGAAAGTAGTAAGCTACACAAACAGTTAGTCAAGCTGGTTGGCGAAGAGGTGTTGAAAGCCATGCAGCGAGAGGGGAGTTACTATGCACGGGTTCTTCCTAAAGACCATGAGTTCTCAGACGACGGAACCTTTGGTACGGTTGATCTGAATTTAAGCCGTAGCTTTTTGGTGCTGTCATCTGCAGCAGATGTAGAGGTACTTGAGCATGAGCTGGGCCATTTGGCCTGGGCGTGGCACAACGATACCCCCGACTATTGGCTCAAAGGTGTGTTGCTACAAGAAAACCATGATTACATAAAACCTTACTCTTTCGGCGCCTTATGCCGTGAAGCGGGCACCGTGATGACCTATGCTGAAAAAGTATTGCCCGTGAATTCCTCGCCAAACATTCAATACTACGGAAAAGCATGTGGTGATGCCGAAAAAGCAGATAACGCAAGGCACATGCGAGAGTTTGCTCAGTCGCTTGCTTTAAATGCCGCAACATAGGCACCTAAAACAATAAATGAATAAATACCGACCCCAGAGGTCGGTATTTTATGCGTTAGTTCTACTTAGAGCCACACCCCAACATAAAGCCATCTTCAGTACGGCGTAAAGTGATCGTCGTGCTGGCCTCTAATTCCCCTGCCGGTAAGTAAACCGCGCAGTTTTCGAACCCAACAGAGTTATTTGAATTGATCGTTTCATATACCTCTTCTGAGCTCCCTACATTTTCACCTGCGTAAACAACAACGCTATCGATTTGGGCAAGCATCTGGTCTGAATTTTGTGTTGCTTTAGCGTGAGCGAAAACAGAAAGAGAACCAAGAGCAAGAAACAGTAAAGCCTTTTTCATTTTATACCTCATAAGAGTTTAGGAGTGGTGTTGAGGGGCTAATATACAGTGAAATTTTTGCAGATCAACAAAAAATTATCGAATAACAATAAATTTTTGTTGTTCTAATTGTGTTGTACCATACGCAAAAACGGTGAAAGCCTCCGGTTTTATTGGGCTGTACGCTCCTAACTAGCCCTTTGCTCGGTTTAGAAATTTTTTAGTGCCTGCGTTCTCGCTCCGTCATTTTTTACGCAGCTAAAAAGCTTCGCATATGACAACTGCATCATTAAGGTCGTTCTTTCCTTTAGTTCGATAAGGGACTACGTATTTAACGGCCATAATACGTGCGTCGTGATCCAGTTTATTGAGTGTTCTTGCCCAATAATGTGCACCACCACACGCTTCAACGTCTATACGCATGAGTTGTATATTTGCTATTGTAGCCAGCAGTTTAGAGCGAGTTACTGATTTATGAAGTATGACCTTACCGTTTTGGTCTACGGCATGAAGACTAAAGTGGTTTTTGGCTAGGTCGATACCGCAGAAATAAGAATAATTAGACATGGTGCCTCCGGTGCAATTAAGTAACACATAAGTGTGGCAGATCATCGGTAGGGGGAATCCATGTCATTCGTTAGGTGCTCGAAGGAAAAGGTAAGTATGGAAATTGCTTTTCAGCAGATAAACATTGATGATTTCGAATTGTGCGTTGCTGCGAGAAAAGATGCATACTTTTGTAGTTTTGGGCATTACGATGGTTTCGAAGACTTCATCAGTGGTTATCGTGAACGAGTATCAGACCGGTTAGCAACATCAGGATGGTTCTATATCCATATATTTGTGGATGGTCAGTTTGCAGGGCAGTTAGAGTTTCGTAGCTTTTCACCCGAGCCGGAGACTGGCTATGTACATCTCATTTACTTAAAGCCTAATTTTCGTGGTTCAGGACTCGCTGCAAAATTGCAGGATTATATTGGAAGCACTTTGAGTAAAGCGGGTTGTTTGCGTGCTGTACTTTCAGTAAGCCGAACTAACCATCGAGCTCTCACATTCTATAAGCGCCATGGTTGGGAGTTTGTGCGCAAGAATCCCAAACACGATGAAACAGACTTTTACCAGCTTTTGCTACGCACCTAACAAACAATTTAATCAGTTATATGCTCGGAGCAAAATATGAAAAAACTATCAATCATCACGCTGGGCGTATCAAATATCGAGTCCTCAGCAAAGTTTTATGAAGCGGTGCTTGGATTAGAGCGTACAGATTATAAATCTGATGAAATTGTATTCATGAATGTTGATGGTCCGGAGTTAGCTTTATTCTCTAAACCCGAATTAGCTAAAGATGTTGGTGTTGAACCAGATGGTTCAGGTTTTGCCGGCATTACACTGGCTAGAAATGTCGACTCTTCTCGTGAAGTGCTTAGTCTTCTGAACAAGGCAGATGCAAATGGTGGGAAAATCGTAAAGCAAGGGCAGCCTGTGTTTTGGGGTGGTTTTTCAGGTTACTTCTCTGATCCTGATGGGTACTTGTGGGAGATAGCTGTGGGTTCAGAACTCTATAAAGCAGAAATGGAGCAACGCACATAACAAGAGACTATGGTTTCAAGATACTTTTTCATACCTGATCTTGATGCAACTAAGTCATTTAAGCTAAAAAGGTTTTGTCCAAAAGCTTCTCGGGTTGAATTTTTACCCGTGGCTCTTTCTAGCTCGCTAGTGTCCAAAATTTGTTAGAAATCGATCAAACTGTATTGGCACTTATGAAGTGTTACTAGTAGCAAAACGCTCTAAAAAAGATCAAATTTGTAGACCTTATGACCATTTAAATGGGCTATGAGTCAGCGAATAACGATCAGACTTTTATTGTTCCCTAGCGGGAGGTGGTCGGTCAGGCGTAAGTCGCGTTTTAGCCATTCGAAGTTGATTGTTTGCATAGGAGTTCTCACAGCTTTTCCAATTTCTACGCATGAGAGAGGCAAATTTCTCACGCAGTGATCGGTTTTATTACTACAGACGTAAGTTTACGGCTCAAGGAGGTGCTTAATGTCTATGCCACTCAGTAAACTGGAACAATTTTTCTATGTCGATAAGCTTGTCATCCACTCTCTCGATCTCGCTTTGTATCAAGTCTCGGTTGTAGTCGACGGAAAGGAACACTTTGTTACCGACGATAAAGGGAAGTTTTTAAGGGCGCATTCGATATTGGAGTTGCAAAAGCAATGTCGTAACTTGAAAGCGAGAAAACAGGTGCTTCGCCAGCAAAGTGCCTACGATGAAATGGTTGGGCAGCCTAGTAGTAGCAACACTAACGAACTGGAAGTGTTGCTGAGAGACAACGAGTTCTATTGAATTTAGATTGAAATGGGAGAAAGTGCGAGTTAGGTTTGTTAGCTTGCACCTTACTAATGAACATGAGATCGGTTTAAATCATCGCCATTAATACTGTTTTTCAGTGTTTGTGGTGTTTAGTGGTGGCTTTTCTAGTTTAATGATCTTCTCCAGCAATAATGGACAACTCACTAAGTCATTTTTCACTATGTAAAGTTATCCGTGTGAAGCTAAATTAGTTCATTACCAAACACGTCTTTGCTCCAAAGTGTGTTTGGACCGCATGAAGCTATTATAAGAACTTTAGCAACAGCTTGTTGGTAATTTTTCCAACACTTATTTTTGCAGAAGTCGAGTAAAAATTAGCGTATCAATTTATTTTATGCAGAAAAATCAGTATTTAGGGATGTAGGTTCAGAGCTGTAGATCTGCAATCATCCTCAGTTACGATAAAAATGTATTTTTACCTTATTAGAGTGTCTTAAAGTTTAGGAAAATATAGTGTTAGAATTAAGAAAGTCCGTAATATCAGAAGCCAGTGCTTTTGTTGTAATGGAGTGTTCCCCTGATACAAAAGGCTTTATTATTCCTTATCCATAAGAAAAGCATGTAAGTCTAATAGAGAGTAATGAGGTTGTTTATTTGTCTCTATATTACGAAAACGAGTTGTCTGGCTTCATGATTTTGTCGCAAGAAAGTCAAGATACCGTTGAGTTCAGGAGAATTGTTGTTGCTTCTAAAGGAATGGGGCTTGGTCAACTCGCAATTAAAGAGATGGAACAGTATTGTGCGGAACACTTGAATTGTTCAAAAGTCTGGTTAGATGTATTCGAATCAAACTCAAGAGGAATACATATTTATCAAAAGTTGGGCTATACGCAATTTAAAGAAGCGTTCTATGAAGGTAAGAAATTGTTATTCATGGAAAAAATATTCTAACAAACGTTTAAAACTCAAGATACTTTTTCTAATGTTTACGGAATGAGTTAGGTTCGAAGCTCGAGCAACATTTAAATGATAGGTAGGTGAGGCCACTTCCTACCTAGTGAATTACTCAGATCTATCTGAGAATTTAACACTCTACATTGGTCATTTTGTGTATTTGTGGCACTTGAGCTAATGCGGTTTTATAAAACTCAAATATCGGTTTGATATATGGCTGGGAATAGTGTTCGTCTAGGGCAGCTTGGTCGACCCAATTTTCAACCAAGATAAGCTTATCTTTCGCTTTGTTTTCATATAGCTCAAAACGCAAGCAACCCGCTTCTTCTCGAGTAGCAGTTAGAATGCCTTCAGCTTTTTGTTTGCACTCCGCATAAAATTCACTTTTTGGGGTAATAAAAGCCACAACACTAAGCATTGTTTTTCTCCTTTTTGGGAGTAAATTGACGCATCAATTTTTGGGTCAATACCATGATTGGTTGATTCAACAAGTAGGCCGCTGTAAACGAAGCAGGCCAAGCATTAATAAAGGCAAAGCCCCATCGACTGATGAAATCCTCTGGTAAACCGAGATTGATGTAAGTAACCCACGCGGACACCATACTTGACATCGCACATGAGAGCAAAGCAGTGAAAAAAAGTTTTGTCATAGTGCTTCCTCCTGTCTGTATACTGTATGGATTTATAGTATCCTCAGCCATACGAGCTTTAGAACACTAAGATTGCGGAAAACCTTATGCTGGATGATTTTTTATTATTTGTTGAAGTAGCCCGTCGAGGCAGTTATTCAAAAGCGGCACGAGACTTAGCAACCACCGCGCCTACCTTGTCCAAACGCATCTTATTGTTAGAAGAGAAATTAGGTGAATCACTTTTTATTCGCTCCTCTAGAGGAGTCAAACTCACCAGCTTTGGTAAAGGGTTATTTGAACAGCTTGGTGAGACCACCCTAAATCTACATCAGGCTGTGACTGAAAGCTCGAAAAGAGAAGCGGTTTCTTTCGTCTTACATTGCCCACGAAACTTAATCATTGGCCAACTATACCCAGCGCTTGAAGCCTTTCTGCTAAAGAAAAGGCATGTGGATGTTGTTATTGAGCCTGCCAATACAAATGTGCTGCTCAGCCAAACTTCTTTTGATTTAGCGATACGTAGTGGAGAGCAAAAAGACTCGTCCTTTTACCAGAAAAAGTTAGCCAGCATTGCCGTATGCCTTGTCTCAAGAATAGACTGTAAAAGCCGAGAGCGACTCATTATACCGTACTCTAAGACGCAAATTTCAGGGCAAGACTTGCTAAGTATCGAGCGGCAATACTCTAAGATTTCTCGGGTCAACGACATTACCTTGGTACGTAAACTCGTCGCGTCAGGCATGGGTGTAGGCCTATTGCCTATGACAGAGATCGCCGATTTGAATAATGAGATGTCCGGGCACATTCAATACGACTCTGAAATACTTTTTACTCGGCCTATGTATGCCTTGTGGGCGAATAAACGAAAGCCTTCGTCACTGTCCCAAGACCTGATCACATGTATCGAGAGCTGTGTTCAAAACACTCCCGCTTTACAAGGGCGCATGGTTGATTTGATGTGATTGGGTTGGCTGCTATGGAAAGGTAATTCTCCATATATCAACGATTTTTGGTGAGATGACAAATGAGCTACCATCAGGGTAATTTATGTGAGCCATTTGAAGAACACTTCTAATAAACCAATACTGCATGGGAGTCCTAACAGCTTGCTCGGCGCCGCTTGGCTGCACATTTTAGCAAGCTATTATCAGCTCATGATTGGGCGGTATATCTTTGGAAGAATCGGTAAGGAAGCAGGTGTTCAATGGTGGATAAAATTACATTTTTCACAAGGCTAGACCGCCAGATTCTTTCAGGTAAAAAGACTGCAACGATTAGGGATAAATCTGAAAGCCATTATTAACTGGGGCAGGTTGTTGAAGCACTTACTCACGGAGATGGGCGAAGAATCTGTAGACTAGAAATTGTCGGTGTTGAGTATGTGAACTTTGCTCAACTCAACAGAAAGCATGCAAAAGCAGAAAATCTTCCATTTGTCTTCATGCTCAAGTGGTTTTTGCGAAAGATATATTCATCAGACAAGAGCTTGTGTTTTATAAGCTTCAAAGTCGTTGATTAACAAGTTTGCAAGTTATGAAGCACATAGAACCACGCGCATAACAGGGCGTTTTCAGTTGGGAAACTATGAGAGCAATTTTTAAAAAAACGGAAGGTGACTATCTTGAGGCAATCATCGAATTAGATGGTATCAATGTTTTTGTAATGGACGGCTTTGGGGGCGATAGGTATCAAGCTGGAGAAAATATCGATATCTGTTTATCAGTCGGCCTCCAATATGAAGACGAAGAATGGGAGTCAATGTTTTCAGCTAATACTGAAGCCAAGAGAGAGCTAGAGCATCAGTGGAGCTGGCGCTATCGTGCATATGGTATCGTGACAGAAATAGATCCTGAGGTAATAGTTGATGTGGGTATTACACATCTATCAGCACCAATCGAGACTAGTGATCCAAGATTAGTAGGAGAAAGTGTCGCATTTACTATCTATAGACTGGATGCTTACAGCAGCTAACAAGGCGCATCTGTCGGGCAACTTTTCTATACTCCAATGGCGTTGTTGCCTAAATTAGTTGAACTTTTTCCAAGTCCTGCGATCTGATCATTTGAAACGATTGGAATGATAGTTATATGGGTATACCAAACAAGAAGATAATTAACTGGGCGGAGTACAATAAGGCTCTTTGTCAACGTAGTTCGGTTACATTTTGGGTAGATGATTCAGTCGTAGGTGCCTGGCGATGCAAAACCCATCATGGTAAGCGTGGGAGAGGCTTTTAGTACTCTGATACAGCGATTGAAACCGCCTTGATGATTAAGGGCATCTTCTCTCTGCCTTTACGTGCTCTTCATGGCTTTATCGCCTCTATCTTTGAGCTATTAGATGTCCCACTAACGTCCCCTTACTAAACCTGTATCAATAAACGCTCGAAGACAGTTCAGGTTAAATATCGCAATAAATCGAGAGGGGCTTCTCGCCATATAGCCATTGATTCTACTGGCCTCAAAGTCTTTCGTCAGGGGGAGTGGAAAGTGAAAAAGCATGGTGCAGAAAAACGTAGGACATGGCGTAAACTGCACTTGGCTGTAGATGTGGATACTCACGAAGCGAAGAATGCGGAAGTTGGTCTTGTAAATGTAGGCTATGGTGAAGTGTTATCGACGTTACTCAACCCACTACGTCGAAAGGTCGCTGCCGTATTCGCCGATGGAGCATATGACACAAAATTCTACGAGACTCTGAAAAATAAAGACTGTACTCCGTTAATACCGCCTCGAAAGAATGCAGCTCTTTGGGAAGACGGTCATCCCAGAAACAAAGCGGTCATGGCTCTGAGAGATGGAATAATATCGGAATAGAGAACAGAGTCTGGTTATCACTATCGCTCAATATCTGAAACTGTTATGTCCCGATATAGAGGACTAACAAGTTGTACATCGAGCTTGAGATGTTACAACGCTCAAGTGGACGAAATCATGGCGAATGTCAAAGCGATTAATAAAGTTTTAGGACTAGGTATGCCCGTTAGAAGCTAACGGCTATCTACATATGGTGTCGTTGATCTTCAAGCTGATTTGAACAACAACGCCTAGTTAAAGTCAGGAGGCTTGTGAGTTTTTTGCAGCAAGCTCAGTTAGACACCGCCTTCTTTCTATGCCTCGCGCTATGCTCTAATAATGGTGCAAACTGATAACCCAACGATTGATAGTGTCATGAATAGAAATTAAGCAAAATTTAATTCTAAAGCTCAAACTTTGAGACAGAACAGATAATTGGGTCTAGATAATGGTTCTGCCACGTCTTTATCAGAATTTGTGACAGAACCACATTATGTATTTACCACGAGCTCGCTTTCTGAAGAAAGCTAGATTTCTTGATTGTCAATTGAGTGTTGAAGCTCTGAAAACAACTGTGCCAAACCATCATCTGAAAACATCGGTTTGGTATTATGGCAGGTGGCACAATTACTCCGCTTCCCATCACACGATTGGCTCATCAAAATACCCTCTAGATTGCGCGTGCCTTGTTTGCAATAGTGCTCAACAGATCTAAATATGTGACAAGTGTCTTCATTAGACAAGTCGGCTAGTCCAACGATAGAAACTCCTTGCGACTTTGCAAGCACAAGAAGCTCTTCTATTTTCTGTTTCAGTTCTTGATTCATATTATTATCCTAGCTCTAACGTTATTTAACTTTCTAAATGTTCAGTTTAATCTATTTTTAGACTAGATATTGTTCCTCATCTAACTTGATAAATTTATCGAACCCAAAAATTACAGATCCATCACTATCTATAATAATGAAGATATTACTCTACGAATCACGCTCACATCTCAAATCTGTGGAAACTATAAATAGACCATTATTAAGACTTAATGAACAACGACACGTATAGAAACTATGGGAGATGGCTAGGCTAAGAACTCTGAGTGCGAGTTGTGTTTGTTAGGGGTTTCTAACAAACTATGTAGTAAAAATTAAATTTAGTTTCTGATTTCTAGGCTAAAAGATAACTTTTATTCAATCATAACTTCAAGTAAACGCTTTTAACCCAACCTGCCAAGACATTTTTGATAACAATTTGTTATCCTCAAGCAACCCTATTTAACAAATTTATCGAGAAACTAAGACTTGCACCTGTTAATAGTATATTGAGCAGACATCTCACCGATACTTAAAGTATAGTAATTTATGATGAAAATGCCATGTTTACAAAAAAGATAAATGTGTATTGTCCAGTCGCAAATTCTCATAAAGATGTGGCAGAGCCATTCTCTAGACGGGCTTGTTGCAAAAATTGAAGGTGTTTATCAGGTGCCTATTTGAGCACCTCTTTTCATGCGTAAATTCCGAAGATATTGAAGAGTTCATTGAGGAAGGCGGATCTCTCCCGCACCCTCAGTGTCGGCTCATCTTGACGTAACCAAAAATCAAACTGGCCTTTATTCAACACCCTTATTCCCCTCAAAACCTTGAATCATTAAGCAAGCCCGCTTTCGCACTTTGAGGCCGCCGGTGGCTTCGATAAGCTTCTTGATGGGAGCGTGGTCAGATTCAATACCATTGTAGAGACATTTCACTTGCCGATATTCTAAATCTTGCCGTAATCGACCTTCACGCTTGAGTCGAGCAATGGCGTGACCATAAAACGAATGTTTTTCAGTATTCAATGTGTTGGGATGAAAGGAGGCTTCGTAGCGACGTAAGCAGCGTTTGAGAAATTGATAAGCTGTCTCTTTATTACCTTTGTGAGAGAAGAAGAAATCCACCGTTTCCCCAAGTTTATTCTGTATTCAAAAAATAACGGCAGCTGGTATGCAAAAACAAAAAAGCCACTTTTCAAGAGTAGGGAAAGCGGCCACATATAAATGATTTTTGCGAAAAAATTTGCCAGTGCTTTTGCTAAATTAGCAAACCACGAATAATAACAGGTATGGCAAAGTTGTTGTGAAGGGCTAGTGCGATGACGCAAAATTACCGAAGATCTTGGTGAATTTCTCAAAGTCTAAGATTTTATTATCTTGAATCCATAAAAAGTAATCACTTTGCCAGAGCTGAGTTTTCTTTGCTGAA
The DNA here is from genome assembly GCF_054968605.1 of Pseudoalteromonas sp. G5_S1_14_S5. Lineage (NCBI taxonomy): Bacteria > Pseudomonadati > Pseudomonadota > Gammaproteobacteria > Alteromonadales > Pseudoalteromonadaceae > Pseudoalteromonas > Pseudoalteromonas sp. G5_S1_14_S5. The sequence continues at coordinate 84,170 of NZ_JBQKUM010000009.1, forward strand.
TTTGAAAACACCTTTGTTTTTAGCTCTCCACGGCTAGATGTCCATGGTGGAAACACTCTGAATGCCATTTTACCTTTAGCTTTATCTGAGGTAATGATTTTTTTATTAATCAAAACAGATAAAGGGGAGATAAACATCCCTCTTTTCGAAGATTCGTAATCATTAACCTCAACAAAAAGATAATCTAGATCATTCTTATCATAAGGCATGGTTCTTCTAGATTCAGTGCTATTTTTATCTGGCCTCTTCCATATTGATAGAAAATTACCAGGCCTATCTGGTGTAAGGTTACCCTTTCGATAGATAACTTTCTTTTTATCGATAGAGAATTCAAGCGCCTCATATTTACTATTCTGAGGATTTTGGTCTAACACTACGGGATGGGTTAATTCATACCCTTTAGATGTCAAATTATGACGTAAGAAAAAATCCACATCAATGAGGTATTTACACTGAGTCAAAATATTTCCTTTAAATAAAAACGATGCAGCATTCTAAGTCTTCGAAGGTTCGTAATAAACCGTTGGATTGCTCCTAAAACCACCTTGTAAGTTTATGAAGCTTTCAAATCTGTTGATAGAGCAAGAATCATGAGCTAAAAACAGCACTCTAACACCCATTTTTCAATCTTTGTGAGTTCTGGGTGTCAGATTAGTTCTATTTGGTCAAACACTGCTCACCTGTGAATGTAGACTTTTTGGCGAAACCAATTTAGGGGGCAGATTCATGTCAGGTCCACTTGGTAACACGACGTGTCAGTTGCTCTCAATCGCACCAAGTTTATCAATAACAAAATCTAAAAATACTTTCACTCGTTCAGGTTGATAAGCACCTCCACGGTATAGAGCGTTCAGCGGATAATTAAGGGGTTTGAAACCGATATCAAGTTTTTGCAGGAGTCCCTTTTCCACATAAGTTGCAGCGATAATATCGGGTTGATAGCTTGCTCCAACCGCTGAGAGCGTCAACTGGCGGATAAGCCGTGGACTATTGCTTTTGAAAACGGCGTGTACGGCGAGATTATGACAAACATTACTTTGCTTCATAGCGCTACCTACAGGCCAACGAGCTGTTGAGTGAAGGTTGCTGTCGATAAGGCAAGGTAATTGTTTTAATTCCATATCATCGCAGCACTGTTTTGCTAACTCAGGCGCGGCATAAACTGAACTTTGAAGGGACATTACTTTACGATATTTTAAGTTAGAGTCTTCGAGTTCACTAGCACGAAAAGCGATGTCTATGCCTTGCTCGACTAAATCCAGTTTTTGATTAGTAACGATGATATCAATCTGAATATCTGGATATCGTGCGTGGAACTCTGGAAGAATTGGGCTTAATAATTCCTCAGCAAAACCCTGCGAAGCCGTTACACGAATAGAGCCATAAGCTTCTTTATTATTTGAGTGGAGTTGGTGGTATAGCTGGTCAAACTTAGCTAGAACCTGTTGTGCTTGCAGGTAGTAATCTTGGCCTGCCTGATTAACTGAAAGCTTGCGAGTGGTGCGATGAAACAGTTTGACTCCGAGCTGCTCTTCTACACGGTTTACGTATTTGGAGGTCAGGGATTTAGAAATACCTAAACGTTCAGAAGCAGCGGTAAATGAGCCTGTTTCTATCACAGCCAAAACTGTTCTCATTCCATCGATAGTGTCCATAAATTATCAACATTCTGGAAATTATCATTCCATGTTAGCGGGGTTTTTCTTCTTCGCAACTTGTTCTTAAATGTAGAACAGACAACGAGCTAGGAGAAAACAATGATAAAACTATACTGGCACCCCATGTCAGGGCACGCACACCGCGCGCATATGCTATTAAATATCCTCGAATTGGACTTTGAACTCATTACCGTCGATTTACCGACTGGAGAACATCAAAGGCCAGAGTTTTTGGCACTTAACCCCTTTGGACAAATACCAGTTTTAGTCGATGGTGAAATCGTCATTTCTGATTCAAACGCGATCTTGGTTTATCTTGCTACCGTTTATGATAGAGAACAGATATGGCTACCAAAGTCGCCTCTGGTACGAGCGCACATCGAGCAGTTTCTTTCCCTAGCTGCTCATCGACTAGCTAACTCAATAGCCAAACTTCGCGCAGCGAACTTATTCAATCGCAGCATAGACAGTGCACCGCACATTCATGAAGCACATAAGCTTCTCAAACAACTCCAGACTTACCAAAACGGCCGTAAATGGTTGGTCGGAACAAAGCCTACTATTGCGGAATTAGCCCTCTACAGTTATATCAAGTTAGCGCCAGAAGGTGGGGTAAGTTTAGCTGAATACCCTGTTTTGGAAGGTTGGCTGAAACGAGTAGAAGGGCTATCAGGCTTTGTACCTATGCAACTTTCGAATGTCGGTCTTCGGAAGGAATCACTAAATAATGATATTATCGAAATCCATTGATAATTGCTCAACCCACTTTATCTTTATTATCTAGCTAATCGTTTTTAGGTATTGGGTATCTCTGTAAAGTAGAGTGAGTTACTCACTCTACTTTGTCACACTTTAACTGACTCGAACTTAGGTTCTTGAGAGTTAAGAAGGACTAATTTTTACTTGTTTCTTATTTCGTTCAAACATGAATATAAGGGCTCTCCTCCGCTTTGTTGAGTCATAATGCAATACTTATGACTTCTACCATACTGACTAATAACCCTTTTTTAGTCAGTATGGATGAATCCTATTTTGACCCAGTTACTTTCTCAGCTTTTACATATTCAGGGGCAGGCAGTCCAGTCGATTAAGGTCGATGAATCCACTCAAACTGTTGACGTTTCCTGTCGTCGAGACCGACGATTTAAAGTGACCGACCCAAAGTCTAACCAAGCTTGCACCGTCAATACTTACGTTTCTAGAACCATTTATGATTTGCCGATAAGTGTCCGGTGTTGTCGAATTCATATTGAGCTTGCGCAAATCCGTACAACCGAAGGTGAGCAACGTATTGAAGAGTGTGACTTTGTAGAAAAGGGTGTACGTTATTCCAAACGATTCTGTGAACAAATTAGTGGTTTGTGCCGTCACATGCCCATCAGTGTGATTGCGAGACACTATGGACTTCGCTGGGAAATGATTAAGAA